>JBJXEY010000496.1:0-7916 GCA_046153355.1 Burkholderiales bacterium | reverse complement strand
GATCCACCGCTTCGTGCGCTTCGTGCAGGATGTCGCCGAAGTCGACCACGTCCCAGTGGCCGAGATCCGAGGAGAACATCGCCTTGATCTGCGCGCCCATTTTATTGGCCTTGCGATTGAAGGCGGTGTAATTGAGCGAATCGTCGGCCTCGCAGCCAAAATAAAACGGCGTGGCGAATAGATCGCGAATGTCTTCGCGTTTTTCTATCGAAACTTCGGTCCAGTCATTGACGAAATCGGGCACCTTGCCATCGGGCGTGCGCGCCGCCTTGATCATCTTGCGCGCGTCATCGCCGATGCGCTCGGGCGTGAGGTAAGCATTCCCATATTTCTTGAACATGTCTTCCATCAACGGCACGTCGATCTGCGCCTGATCGTGATACTCCATCATGGCGCGCATATTGCGTTTCTCCCAAAATTCCACCAGGTCGTTGTACAGCGCCACGCCCCACCACGCACCGCCTTCGAGAAAACCAAAGTTGAGACCGGGGAATTTCTGCGTGGTGCCCGACATGAATAGCGCGCGTGCTGCGGCGTGGCCATAGGTCATCCAGAACCCGAGCCGGTTGTAGACGTAATTTTTCGGCGACTGATGCGTGCCCACAAAGGGCATGCTGTGGCCGGCGGGCACCACTTTTAATTCTAGGCATTTCGCCCAGAAGGGGTCGTAGTTGTAGGGGCTGTCGATGGCAAGTGGCGAGTATTCTTTTACCTGATCTTTGATCTGCGGCGCGTGCTCCATGACCGCCTTGGGGGTGCGCGAAACTTCATTACAAGTCATCAACGCCTTCATGCCCAGTTTCTTCACCGCGAATTCCACCTCGGCAATGCCTTCCTCGGGTGTGTTCATAGGAATCAGCGCGGCGGGCGTCATGATGTGCTTCACGTCGCTGAACATGTCGGCATACATCATGTTGAGGGCGCGGCAACCGGCCTGGCGAAGTTCGTCATCGGGCAGGGTTTGCACGGTGAAGCCGATGGTGGGATAGAGCGTGGAGAAATCCACCCCCGCCTCGGCAAGCCGCTGGGCGTAGAGCCGCGGCAACATGACCGTAGCGCGGTCGATGGTGTACTTGCCGCAGAACATCGCCCAGGGCACGCGCTTGGGCTCTCCCGGTGCTCGCACCATGGCCTTTTGAAATCGTTCCACCACATCTGGACCGGCGACTTGTTTCAGAAAATCGGGAAAGACGAACGCCGCTTCGAGAATATGGCCGTCGGTGTCGATCACCGCGTGATCAAGTTTTTCTCGCAGTTTGGAAGATTCGGTTTTACGGATTGCATAATCGCCCATGACGTTCTCCTTGGTGGGTAGTTGCGAATAACGTGTGACGAGTATCATCGCTGATAGACCGATTGCTGCGAAGGGGGTGTGATGAGAAATTCTTGCCTGGCGCTATTGCTTACCGGTGTCATGGGGTTGCTGCCTGCCGCAGCCAGCGCCCAAAGCTATCCGCAGAAACCCATCAGACTGATCATTCCCTTTCCACCGGGCGGCATCGATATCCCCGGACGCCTGATATCCACCAAGGTTGGCGAGGCGCTGGGCCAGCCCTTGGTGCTCGACTATCGTTCGGGCGCCAATGGCATCATCGGCTGCGAAATCGTTGCCAAAGCGACACCGGACGGCTATACGCTTTTGTACTCCACCTCCAACACCCAGGTATTGGCGATCTACACCGCGCGTAGTCTTCCCTATGATCCAGTGAAAGATTTCACGCCGATTGCGCTGGCCAACGAAGGTGGCATGTTTCTCGCCGTGCATTCCTCCAACCCCGCCAACTCGTTGAAGGATCTCTTGGAGGAAGCCAAACGCAATCCCGGAAAATTGAGTTTCGCCAGCAGCGGCACCGGATCATTCTTTCAACTCATGGGCGAACAAATCAAAATGCTGGCGGGTCTGGATATGCTGCACGTGCCTTACAAGGGGACTGGACCGATGCAGCAGGCGGTGATGTCGGGTGAGGTCACCATGTACTTTGGCAGCGGCTCGGTGTTTCCGCTGGTGAATGCGGGTAAGTTGAAGCTGCTTGCCTACCTGGAAGATAAGCGCTCCGCGTTCCGGCCCGAGGTGGCGCCGATCACCGACGCGCTGCCCGGGTACCAAAAAATATCCACTTGGATGGGTTACTTTGGCCCGGCGGCAATGCCGCGACCCATTGTCACCCGATTGAATGCGGAAATCGTCAAAGCGCTATCGACCGTCGAGTTGCGCGGCAAGCTGGGCGAATTCGGTTACGCGGCGATTGGCAATACCCCCGAGCAGGCGGCGCAAACGATTCGCACCGACGTCGAAGTGATGGGGCGTATCGTGAAGGCGGCCGGTATCAAACCGGAGTGAATTGCAAGCTCAAGGCGCTCGACACTACTGAAGTTCGACACCCGCCTCTTTGGCGATGCGCGCCCACTTTTCAAGCTCGGTGCGCACGAACTCGCGTACCTCCGGCAGGCTTCCCGCGCCCTGATTTTCGAATCCGAAGGCGCGAAATTTATCCACAACCGCGGGGTCTTTGAGGAATTGATCCACCTCGTTATTGAGACGCTGCGTAATGGAGAGCGGCAATCCGGTGGGCGCGGTGAGTATGAACCAGCCACCGACCTGAAAGCCCGGCACGGTTTCGGCAACCGTCGGAATGTGTTCCATGCCGGGAAAACGTCTCGCCGAGGTAAGACCGATCGGCCGCAGCTTGCCGGCCTTGACCATGGGCTCAATGGCGACCGCAGAGACTAGGATCATTTGCGTGCGACCAGCCACGGTATCCTGAATCTGTGGCGCCAATTGTTTGTAGGGCACATGCACGGTGTTGATACCGGCCATCTTGTTGAACCATGCGCCGACAATGCCGTTGACGCCCGCGTCCGCGCCGTAGGAGAGCTTGCCCGGTTGCGCCTTGGCCAGTGCAATCCAATCCGCGATGGATTTGGCGGGCACATCGGGATGCACGGCGATAATGAATGCCGATTCGCCCAGGAAGGCGATGGGCGAGAAGTCTTTCAAGGTGTCGTAGCCCACCGATTTGAAGATATTCGGATTGACCACCATGCCGCTGCCCGAACCGATAAAAAGCGTGTAGCCGTCGGGTGTCGCGCGTGCCGCCTGCTGCGCGGCGATCAGTCCGGAACCGGCGGTGTTGTTTTCCAGAATGAATTGCTGACCCATGGTGCGACTCAAGCGTTCGCTCAACATGCGCGCCGCCACATCGGGGGCGCTGGTGGGTGCATTGGGCACGATCAGCTTGACCGGTTTGCTCGGATAGGCCTGTGAATAGGCCGCGCCGCAAGCGAGGGCAAGCGTCGAAAAGCACATGGTGTGAAAAATCTTGCACATGTTCCATCCCCTTTGGCCGGTTGTGTCGTATGACGGGTGTGACTATATAACAACGCTTTGGCGTCAGCGGGAGCCCGCCGCACTTCGCGATCATCGCGATTCAAGCAAACGCCGGCGCCACTTCTTCCATGAAGCGCGACATCTCCTCTTTCACCTGGTTATGTGGCTTCAATCCCAGATTAAAATATAGAATCACCTCATCGTAACCTGCTGCTTCGACCTTCTCTTTTAAAAGTTCAACAATTCTGGCTGAATTGCCAATCAGAATCGAATCGGTGGTGAGATCCTCAGGTCTCATGGCTTTACGCCTAGCGACGATATCGACGAAGTACTTGTAATTCGCCGGCGCGGTTTTTGGGTCGCCGGGCAGGGCAGGGTTGGTGCATTCCTGGTGGTAGCGCAACTGGCGCCGGCGCGCCGCAAGATCCTCTTCCGGCGTATCGGCGAAATGCATGAAATAACTGGTCACTAGGCGCCCCGGTTTTTGTCCCTTCGCTTCGCAGCCCTCGCGATACATGCGCGACACCGCGGCGAGCCCGCCATGCACCGCGGTCGCAGCGGAAGCCGACACCACCAGACCCATGTTCATTTTTATCGCCAGATTGATGGAAGGCTTGGAGAACGAGGCAATGTGAATCGGAATCGGTTGCTGTAAGGGCGATGGTGTGACCTTTACATTCTCGAACTGGTAGAACTTCCCGCGATGCGAAATAGGTGTGTTGGAAGTCCACAATCGATGCACCACCTCCAGCCCTTCAGCGAAAATTTCCGCGTTTTCCTCAAAGCTCGCGCCCAAGGGGCCATATTCATTGCGGTCGTAGCCACGTCCGGTGGCGAAATCGACGCGCCCGCCGGACAAAAGATCCAAGGTCGCCCACTGCTCGGCCACGCGTATCGGGTGATGCAGCGGCAACACGGTGACCGCGGGCGCGAGCCGAATGTTTTTCGTCTTCGCGGCAACTTGGCCAAGAATCAAATCGGGGCAGGAGGTGACACCCAGCGTGGTGAAGTGATGCTCTCCTATCCAAGCCGAATGCATGCCGATGTTATCGGCGTGGATCGCCTCGGCCACAATGTTGGTAATGCATTCATTGGCTGAACGCGGATTGTTTTCGTAGTGATTGTCGCTAAGTGTGAAATAACCGAAACGCAAAATGCCACCTCGTTGATTTATCCAATGTTTGAACTGTGGATTGTAGTGCCGCTGTTCCCGAACGTGCCTGTTGCGGCACGAACGCAGCAAGAAGCTTGTCACGCCATGGGCGCTTCGTGTTCTCTATATTGGCGCTATGCTCCGCCCTCGGGCCAGCGTGGCCTGGCGCCAATTCAAGGAGATTACATGGCTTCGAAATACATGCTTTGCAGTTTTGTCACCTGCCCCTGGGTGCAGCGTGCGGCGATCGTGCTGCAGGAAAAGAAAGTGCCCTACGACATCAACTACATCGATCCGGACAACCGACCCGATTGGTTTCGCGCGATATCACCGCACGCCAAAGTGCCGGTGTTGCAGATCGATGGCAACACCGCCTTGTTCGAATCCAATGCGATTGCCGAGTTTCTCGATGAAACCACCGCGCCCAAGCTGCATCCCGAGGATGCCCTCGCGCGCGCCCGCAACCGTGCCTGGACCGATTACATCCCTACTTTTGCCAGCGCAGTCACCAACGCCTTGTACGCCGATTCCGAGGAAGATTTCAATACCAAGGCGGCGAAGATTCCCGAAGTGTTCGGTAAGCTCGATGCGGCGCTCGCGCAGCGTGGCAACGACGGCCCGTTTTTCAATGGAGCAAAGCTCTCGCTGGTAGACGCGGGCTACGCGCCGTTTCTACAGCGCTACACCTTCATGGATCGCTTGAAGGCGGTGGGCATCATTGAGAAGTATCCGCGCCTGATGGCGTGGCGCGATGCTTTGCTTGCCTCGCCCGCAGTGAGGGCCTCAACTGTTCCCGAGATTGAGGCGGAGTGGCATAAGAACCTTGCCAAGCGCAAGCGTTGGTTGCAGAAGTTCGTACCGGAGAAGGCGGCGGCGTAGCAATTGAATGTTTCCGTTGTGGCGAAGCTAAAGGAGAGACAAATTTTGGCGATATACTGGCGCACTTGATGTCTGACGAGGCAGAGAAGCCATGGGCAATATCGCCGCTCCCGAAATGCTCGCCCGCCGCTGGGTCGAAGTCATTGCTGACCCGGCGCTGCGCGATCTGCCCTACAAGATCGAGTTGAACGCCCGTGGGAAGATTGAGATGAGTCCAGCCACCAACGCGCACGGCCGTTTTCAATTTCTTGTCGGTGTCGAGTTGCATCGTTTGCTGCCCGACGGCGCGGTCATCACCGAGGCCTCCGTATTGACCGCCATCGGCGTGCGTGTCCCGGATGTCGCCTGGGCGTCGCGGCGTTTTGTCGAGACATTCGGGATGATGACGCCGTTTCCACGCGCGCCAGAGATTTGCGTCGAAGTCGACTCGCCGTCCAATACGGAAGAAGAAACAAGCGAGAAGATTAAAGCCTACCTCGACGCTGGAGCCCAAGAAGTTTGGGTCGTATCGGAGGAAGGCCGGGTCCGTTACTACGCGGCTGGTGGAGAGATCACCGCCAGTGCGTTCGGCATCGAGCCATTGCTTCCGCCGCCGATTGCGAAATCCTAGTGTGCGCAAGGCGGAATACCGTATCGTATTGCCCCAGATAGATGATTTACAGGAGTTGAACGTCATACTATCGAGTGCACCTCCGCTCGCCAGCGCCGCATGGTGCCGGCAAGGTTGGCGATGTCGCCGATGCCGGATTTTTGCAGGATTACCTCTGTCTGCGCGCGGCTTGAGTTAGTCTGGCGGGCCCGCCAATTCCATGGGAAGCATCTCCTCGATCAAGGTCTCCGGCGCAATGTCTTGCTCGTTGGGCCAGGTAACCGCGCCAAACACAATGCTCACTCGATTGAAGTAATGAACGTCCTGCAATTCCCGGAAGACGCCGCGATCCAGATAAGGCTTCATGTCGAAAATCCCCTTGCGTCCGTCCATGATCTCGACATAGATGCGGTAATTGGGAAGAGGCTTGACGAATTTTGCGTCCCAGTACATAACTGCCTCAAAGGGGAGCGATTTTGTAGGGACTTTCGCCATTGGACGCCAAATCCCAGTCAGCGATCAACTCGTCGCGATGCAGTTCAATCCACGCCTGTACCAGCCGCAATTGTTTGCGCGGCAGGTTCCCAGAAAGAATCTCGCCATCGTCAATCCCGATGGAAGCCTCGAATTCCGCGTATTTCGCGTGAATATGCGGCAGGTTGTGATGCTTATTGTCGATGAGATACAGGCGGATAATGATCCCGTAAAACATGGAAATGATTGGCATGATCTTGGCGCCCGGTGCGGTTTGGGTCCCATTAACATGAGTAATTGGACGCTGCTAGTTTATCACTGCATTTATCGATACCAAGCGCTGGACCAGAAGACCTCAAGCGGCACTGACCGAACGGCGCCAGTTTCAAGGTCTTGTTCTCGTATGTCCGCAAGGTTATCCCAGGCGGCTTCCGCTTCGCAAGAACCGCCGCGCTGCTCAACACACGCCGCAAGAACTGCCCTCTGCACAACGGCCCAAAACCCGCGCCCCGCTTGCCTCTCCAGCCGATTGGCAAGCTAATAACAAGGCCACGCATCAGGCCCGAGGTCGCCAAAATGGCGAACATCTTGTCATTTTCGGTTGACTTGAGATTCCGATTCAACGGCGGACGCATGAGCAATGGCCGCGCGCGCTTGCGCTCACGGCCGACCGCGTAGGTGAGCGCCTGGGTCATGCGCTCGGCATTCAGTGAATTGCTGTTCGCGCTAGGCGCGCTTGTTACAGCATTCGAGCACTGAGCACTTCATCTTCGCGCAGGGATTCGAGGGTGGAGGCCGGGACACAGGTGACGGCAATAGAATCGCCGGCGGCGTTGAAGACCTCGATGGAGTACCCCTCCGTGCCGTCAGGGGCAACATGATGATCCACCAGCTTGACGATGTCACCGCGACGTAGACGATGCTTCGGCAAGTCGCATGTCAGAACCGCATCGGTGTATAGCTCAAACCTCATCATGTTCCTCGTTTATCCGGGATGAGTGTAACGAACCTGGTGACGCCAGACAAGACAGTGGTTGGTTATCCAGATTACTTCTAGGTGGCGCATGATTTGTCTTCGTTGCATTTGTCCGGTGTTGTCAAGCGTGCTAAAGTGTTTGTATGGCTACCGTGGCGTTTGACACTCACAAGTTCGTCAAGGATCTGACGGCATCCGGTGTGCCGGATGCGCAGGCAGAGGCGTTCGTTCGCGCCCAGCAGGAGGTTCTGGCGCAGGCGCTGGATTCTACGCTCACCACCAAGACGGATATTGCCGATTTGCGAATCGGCATTGATAAGGAATTCGCCATCATCCGTACCGAAATTGCCGTGCTCAAGTGGATGCTCGGCGTAGTGATCGCCGCGACGGCGATCCCGCTGCTCAAGCCGCTGTTCAATTAAACAGTGCGAACGTCGATGGCTACCAGGCAATATTGAAAGCGTTGAAATCGATGGCGCGGGGTACGCATCAAAGCTCGTCGCGATCCAAGTCTGGA
>JBJXEY010000470.1:0-8041 GCA_046153355.1 Burkholderiales bacterium | reverse complement strand
AGCTTCAACGCTTACGTATCAATTGCCACTAATGGAGTCATCACCATTCAATGCCCGGCGCCGGAGATGGGGCAGGGCATCCTCACCACGCTGCCAATGATTGTCGCGGAGGAGTTGGATGCCGATTGGAACCGCGTGGTGGTGGAGCAATCGCCGATTGCCGCGGTGTATGCGCATCCGATTTTCAAGGCGCAGTACGTGGTGGCGAGTCTCTCCACTTTCGGTTATTGGACGCCCTTACGTATGGCCGGCGCGCAAACGCGGCGCATGTTGATGGATGCTGCGGCTGCGCGCTGGAATGTGCCGGTCGCCTCGTTGACTACGGAACCCAGCGTGGTGGCGCATGCGCCTTCGGGTCGCAAACTCAGTTATGGCGAAATCGCCGCCTTCGCCAAGCCGCCGGCGCAAATGCCCGCGCTTGACCCGGCCAAGGATCTAAAGCCGGTCAATCAATTCCGCATTCTGGGCAAGAGCACGCCGCGCGTTGATATGGCGGGGAAATCGAGCGGCCGCGTGAAATACGGCATTGATGCCTCGGTGCCGGGCATGTTGTACGCGACGTTGGCGCGTTCGCCGGTGCGTGATAGTGGGCCGGTATCTTCCAATGCAGATGCCATCAAGAAGCTACCGGGCGTCACCGATGTGGTGACATTGGGGCATGGCATCGCCGTGGTGGGGCGCAATTTCCATGCCGTGGTGAAAGCACGCCGCCAGTTGAAGGTGGTGTGGAAAGATGGTCTGCCGGGGGATGGCATCTATTCGGATATCGATCTTCAGGATTTCGCCGAACATACGCGGCAAGAGTTGCGCCCCGCGCAGGACTTTCGTTCGCATGGCGATATCGCCAAGGGCATGGCGGGCGCGGCCACAGTTATCTCGCGCGAGTATCTGGCCGATCACGTCTATCACGCGCAGATGGAGCCGATGAATACCTTGGCCGATGTGCGCGGTGACAGCGCCGAAGTGTGGGTGGGCACGCAGGCGCCCACGCGCACCGCGCTGGATGTGGCGACCGCAATTAAACCCACCGCCGATAAGGTGAAGGTGAACCAAATGTATCGGGGCGGCGGTTATGGCCGGCGCGCCACGGTGGAAGCTTCGGTGGATGCGGCGTTGATCTCCAAGGCGGTGGGCAAGCCGGTGAAATTGCTGCTCACGCGCGAGGATGATCTCGCCGCGGGCACCTTCCGTCCGATGACGGCGCAAAAGATCGATGTAGCCATTGATGCCACCGGCAAGATCGCCGGCTGGAAACATCGCGTCGCCGGCGAACCGGTGTCCGATTTTCTCTACGCGCCGGGCCGCAACAAGGCCGCAGGCAATCGCGATTTGATTTTCATGAGCGGCGCCGAGTTGCCGGCCTACAAGGTGGATAACCATCTCTCGGAGCACCTCTTTGAGCGTGAGCGCACCCGTACTGCGGCGTATCGCGGCATTGGTTCGGGCTATACCAAATTTGCTATCGAATCGATGATTGATGAGATCGCGTTTGAAACCAAACAAGATCCGCTGAAATATCGCTTGTCATTGATGGAGAACCCGCGCGCCCGGCGCTTGGTGGAGAAAGTGGCGGAGATGTCCAAATGGGGTAGCAAACGCGAGGGCACTGCCCTGGGGATGGCATTCGGCGAATACGGCCCCAACATCAAAATCGCCTCGATGATCGCCGCAGTGGCCGAAGTGTCGGTAGACCGCAAGACTGGCGTGATCCGCGTGCACAATTACTGGGCGGCGGTGGATGTGGGCCTGGCGCTCAACCCGGATGGTGTCGCCGCGCAGATCGAAGGCGCCACGGTGTGGGGCCTCTCCAGTTGTTTGAAAGAGCGCGTCACCATGGTCAAAGGTGTGGTGCAGCAGACGAATTTCAACGACTACGAAATCCTACGCATGGCCGAGACACCCAATATTCAAGTCGAGGTGATAAACAACCCGCCGCAGCCGACCATGGTGGGCGAGCTGGGCGTGCCCGTCACCGGGCCGGCGGTGGCCAACGCGGTGTTTGCCCTGACGGGTAAGCGCCTAAGACATCTGCCGATGTCACCGCAGAGAATGTTGGCGGCGTTAAAGGCCTAGCCGTTAGGGGGTTGGCGAAGCCCGAGCGGTTATCCGCTCAGACTTTCGCCAAACGAAACACTTTCTCCGCCGGCATTCTGGGAATGATGATCTGAATGAAATGCGTGGTGTTGCGCCGCAGCCAGCGTTGCGTGGCGTGCGCCTCCAGATGCAACGGGACTTCCCCTTCCGCGCCGGTTTTCTGACTGCTGAAGTAGGCGATGTTGCGGCCCGGCGCGGCGGCGGAAATCGATAAGTAAAGAATTGGCTCGGTGCCGGCCGGCAACTTGGCGTAGTAACCCTCCATCAAATCGGTGCGATCAAAAAGAACATTGCGTAGCGCCGCGTTTTGCGTATTTCTTTTGATCTCCTCGATCACCTGGGATTGCATGTAGACATTGGCCTCGTCGTGGCGTTTATCGGTGTTGGAGAAAAATTCCAGCATGTAGTCCGTAACCGGCGCGCCCTGGTCATCACGGGCGGCAAAATTCCCTTGCATGTACTGATGGTAGATCTCCGGGTGCTGTTGGCCGGGCGCATCGCGCCGCGCGGCGGTCTCTTCGCTGATTTGATCCCAGGATGCTTGAATCGATTGGTAGGCATCGAAGTTCTCGCAGGCCAGCGCTTGCAGTATCAGCTTGCCAAGAAGCGCCTTTTCCTCTGGGGTTTCTACGATATCTTCCTGGTTGTCACCCAAGGCGCGCTCTGGGTCAATGATCGAGCCGTGAGTGCGCGTGGGTAGCACCGCCAGCGGCACCTCGGCTTCCAGTTTGCTGCCCCAAGGAATGCGGATTTTGCGCGCATCGCTCTGGCGGAAATCCAACGTCACGCCGCGCGCATTGAGATTGGCGGCGCACACGCGCACCGTGCCATCACTGCCGTTTTCATTGACGATCTGGCGCATCATGCTGGTGTAAGGATGTGTGCCGGTGATGACGAAGGGCCAGATGAGGCCATCGCCATAAAAATTGGCCGGGTCTCCATGAGGGGCCACCAGCACGTCGCGTTGCGCTAGTTCCCATTGATAGGGCGAGGCCAGTTCCAGGTCGTTCAACATCGATTGGCCGGTTTCGAACCAGTTGTTGTAGCCCTTGAACACGCGCCCTAGAACGCTTTTGCCGGTGGCGGCAAGCTTGGAGCCGTAGTTGGCCGGCGCCAGCATCACAAGGCGCTTCATCGGGCATTCTTCCGGGTCGTCGTGATACCAGGTGGTGAGCCAGGCACGCGCCACCAGTGCACCGGTGCTGTGTGCGATCACATCAAAGTTGCGGCTCAATTCACGGCGGCGAATTTTCTCGCGCACCAACTCGTTCATGCGCTTGGCGACATCCTCGACACGTACATCATCGTCTTGCGAGATATAGTCGCCCAGCCACAAGAGCTTGGCTTCATAACCGTTATGTGTGAGGAATTTCACCAGTGGTTGGAAGGAGCGCGAGGTATCGCTCCAACCGTGAATGATCACTACTTGTCGTCGCGCCATGACTATCCCCCCGCGTATTGATGGTCTTGTATCGCGGTAAAGCATACCGCGATAAAGTGTCATTGTTCGCGAAGTCTCACGCCCGGTCGTTGTTCAGCCGGTATGGTCAAACTGAATCGATAGGAGATTTACATGGGAATTGTTCAACACCAGGGAATGCGTTGGGTAGCGATGTTGATTGCTCTCTGCCCGGTGCTGGCGCAAAGCCAGTCTTATCCCGCCAAACCCATTCGTCTAGTGGTGCCCTACGCGGCCGGTGGCGCTACTGATAACTATGCGCGAGTGATGGCTCCCAAATTCAGCGAAGCCTGGGGGCAGCAGATGATTATTGAAAACCGCCCCGGTGCAGGTGGCAACATTGGTTCGGCAGTGGTGGCCAAGGCGCCACCTGATGGCTATACCGCGCTACTCAACACCGCGGGCCAGGCGATCGCACCGGCCCTGTATCGCAAACTTCCGTATGACGCCGCCAAGGAACTGCAGCCGGTGTTCATCATGGTGCGTGGCGTGCAAATGCTGATGGTGAGCCCAGCGGTCACCGCCACCTCGGTGAAAGAGTTGATCGCGCAAATCAAGGCGGCGCCGGGGAAATTCAACTTTGGTTCCAACGGCGTGGGTTCCGGGCCGCACCTGGCCGGCGAGTTGTTTCGCTCCTTGGCGGGCCTCGACGTGGTGCACATCCCGTATAAGGGCGATGCCGCCATGACACCCGCCCTGATGAGCAACGAAGTGCAATACGCGTTTCTGCCTGCGGCTGCGGGGACTTCGCTTGCCAAGGCCGGAAAATTAAAGGCGCTGGGCGTGGCAAGCGGCACGCGAACCACATTCTTTCCCGATTTACCTTCCCTTTCCGAAGCGGGCGTGCCGGGTTATGAACTCAGCACCTGGGCAGGGTTCTTTTTGCCTGGCGGCACGCCGCGCGACATCGTTGTCAAAATGAGTAACGAAGGTGTGCGAATAATGAAACTGCCTGACATCCAAAAGTTTTTTAACAACATCGGCGTTGAAACACTGGGCTTGGGCGTTGAGGGGTTCGAGCAACGCTACAAGGAAGACCTGGCGAAATATGCCAAGCTCATTCGTGAGGCGGGGATACCGCAGGAGGATTGACTGGTTGTTTGAAAGATTATATGGATTTATATATGAATCCATAAAAAATATTGGGTATCATATATAATACCTTAATGAAATCCCAGGCATTCCAGTCGCTACCCCCAAAGGTCACAAGATCGCTCGCTAAGCTTGGCGCGGATCTCTCCTACGCGCGCAAAAAACGCTCGCTAACGGTGCAGATGGTGGCCGAGCGCGTTGGCGTGGCGAAAAGCACTTACATCCGCGTTGAGCGTGGCGACCCAACTGTTTCGATGGGGGTGTATGCCATGGCATTTTTCGTCCTCGGGTTTGGCGAAGCGCTTGGCGAACTCGCGGACGCTCGCGGCGACGCGCAGGGTTTGTTTTTGGATATAACCAGGCTGCCGCAACGCGTTCGGGTGAAGCGAACGCTAAAAGCCCTATGAAACGTTCTATTCGAGTTTGCTTGGGTGAAACGGGGCGACCCATAGGCATGCTGCGTTACGAACGGCAGGGCGCGCGTGAAAACGCCGCATTTGACTACGACACCGGCTGGCTCGATTCGCTGGAGTGTTTTTCCATCGATCCTGCATTGCCCTTGAATAGCGGCGCGCAGTACCACGCCAAAACACGCGATGGTTCGATATTCCATTCGGCAATCGCCGATACCGAACCGGACGGGTGGGCGCGACGCGTAATTCAGCGCGACCATGCCAAACGCCGGCAGGAGGCACGCCGCGAGAAAAGCGAATTGGAGGATCGCGCCCTCGATTCCCTGGACTACTTGCTCTACGTGGACGATGTCAGCCGTGTCGGTGCGCTGCGGTTTCAGGATGAGCAAGGTGTCTTTCAACGCGCGACTGATGAGGGCGGGCGAGGCGTACCGCCACTGGTCGAACTCGGCCACCTATTGACGGCCACGCGTGCCGTGGAACGCAATAACGAGACCGCCGCCGACCTGGCCTTTCTTCGTGGACACGGTACCTCGCTAGGCGGGCTGCGGCCCAAATGCAGTGTTTTGGATGCCAGGGGGAATCTATCTATTGGCAAATTCCCCAGCATCGCGGATGATCGTTCGGTCACCAAAGGCGAGGTGTTGGCGTTGCGTCTGGCCGCGCGTGCGGGCATCAATGCGGCGCAGGCCAAACTGGTGACCTCCGATGACATCCCGGTTGCATTAATTCGCCGCTTTGATCGGCCCGAAGGTGGCGGAAGACTAATGTTCCTTTCCGCCGCGACGCTACTGGGCGTCGCATCGGCTGCGTCCGGCGAACACACCTACGCAGAGATCGCGGATGTGCTGCGTCAATACGGCGCCGCGCCGCAAGAAGATATCGAGGAACTGTGGCGACGCATCGCGTTCTCGATACTCATCAACAACGTGGATGATCACCTGCGCAATCACGGATTTCTTCATGCGGTTCGCGGACTGTGGAAATTGTCGCCGGCATTCGATATCAATCCGTTTCCAGATCGCCAGCGAGAATTGAAAACCTGGATATCGGAAGCGACGGGTCCCGAGGCGTCGATCGAGGCGTTGATGTCGGTTACGCCCTATTTTCGGATTGCCGCTGGTGATGCCAAGATAATTCTCCGCGCCGTGGAAAAAGCGGTTTCATCGTGGCAGGAGGAAGGACGTAAATTAGGAATGAATCGCGCCGAACTGGAACAATTCGCCGATGCGTTTGAACATGCGGAGCGTGGCAGGGCGAAGAAGTTGTCTCGAACCTTGAAATGAGTATCCGAAATGGAAGGTTGAAAGGGAGGATTGAGGGGATGAATACAAGAAATTGTTTTTGCCAACTATCGCGCCGCCAATTCCTGTCGGGAGCGGGTGCCCTGGGCGCGGGCGCTTTGTTGCCCGACACGGAAATTTTCGCCCAAGATCGCGCCGTTACCCGGCGTATCGATATTCATCACCACTTCGGCTCCCCCGACTGGGTGAAGATGACTGCGGACAAGCGCACGCAGGGGTTCGAGGTCTGGCAGAAGTATTCGCCGGCGCGCTCCATCGAGGATATGGACAAAGGGAATGTGGAGACGTCCTACATTTCGATCACCACGCCGGGCATCTGGTTTGGCGATCTGGCCGAGACGCGTCGCCTGGCGCGCCGGGAAAACGAATACGGCGCGCGCATCGCGGCCGATTCCAAGGGGCGTTTGAAACTGTTGGCGGTGCTGCCCTTGCCCGATGTGGAGGCGAGTCTTCGCGAAATCGAATATGCCTATGACACGCTCAAGGCGGATGGGATCGGCTTACTTTCCAATTGGGGACAGAAATGGTTGAGCGACGAATCGTTTCGTCCGGTGTTGGATGAATTGAATCGCCGCCGCGCGGTGGTATATACGCACGGTTCGGCGCCCGGCTGTTGCGGCGGCAGCTACGTTCCCGGGGTGCTTGAAACCACCATTGAATACAACACCGATGTGAGCCGCGCGATTATCAGTTTGATTCAAAATGGCGTCGCGGATCGCACGCCCAACATTCGTTATGTGATGTCGCATGGCGGTGGCACCATCATTGGTCTGGCGGGGCGTTTCCTCGGTGCCGGCGCGTCGGCAGAGAATTTGGCCAAGACTCCCGAGCCCAACTCGCGCTTGCATCATCTACGCCGCTTTTATTACGACACCGCGGCTTCGACCAATCCGGTAATCATCGAGGCATTGAAACGTCTGGTGGGGCCTTCGCAGATTGTGTTTGGCACGGATTTTCCATTCGTCACCAGTTCCACTATCGCCGCGGGTCTGCGAAACACAGGATTAACCTCGCAGGAAATGATTGGGGTTGATCGAGACAATGCCATGCGAGTGTTTGCGCGCGCTTGAAATCGTACAGAACGATAAGGTTTTGTTGACACGACTTCGCCTACCGGGTTAAGTTGCCCGCCTTCTGGGAGGGGCAATGAGTTATTTTATTGGTACCGATATCGGCGGCACGTTCACCGACCTGGTGATGCTGTCAGATGCGGGCGAGGTCACGATTGTGAAGGCGCCCACTACACCGGATGACCGCACCCGAGGTGTGTTGGATGCGATGGATCTCGCGGCGAAGAGTCTAGGGTTGACCCGCGATAAGTTGATCGCGCAGTTGGATTATTTCGCTCACGGCACCACCGCCGCGACCAACGCTTTCATCGAGAGGAAGGGCGCGAAGACCGGGTTGTTGACCACGCGCGGCTTCGCCGACATTCTCGCCGTGCAGCGTTGCATGGCGGGCTGGGCAGGGATGCTGGATCACGAGATCGCGCATTACTCGGCGCGCAGCACGCCGCAGCCGATTGTGCCGCGCGCGTTGATCGAGGAGGTCGATGAACGCGTTGACTACAAGGGCAGGGTAATTGTTCCCTTGGATGAGACAGTGGCGCGCGAGGCGATCCGGCGCCTGGTAGCGCAAGGTGTCGAGGCGATCGCGGTGATGTGCCTGTGGTCGTTTCG
>JBJXEY010000465.1:0-22321 GCA_046153355.1 Burkholderiales bacterium | reverse complement strand
CGCTGCCATTGTTTGCCTTAAGTCAAGGGATGAGAAGATTTATCTTTTGCTTGCCACGCGAGGACAACGCCACGTCAGCGCGTCCCAACCAGACGACGATGGGCAACTTCGCTTGGGCCACCTCGGTTGATTACGCCAAAGAGCTTAATTGCTTGGAAAGGCGCTGGCAATCGACTATTCGTCGAGCTTCACGCCCAGCCTTTTAATATGCGCCGCCCACTTCTCGCGTTCCTTAATCAAGCGCGCGCCGAATTCCGCAGGGCTTTCGAAGTAGGGGATCAGGACCATTGCTTCGAGTTTGGTAGCGATGTCGGGCGTGCGCGTCACACGCAAAATCTCGCCATTCAATCGCTGAATAATCGCTTGCGGCGTGCCGCTAGGCGCGACCACCATGAACGAGGCGTGCACGCCGGCTTCCGGGTATCCAGCATCGGCGACAGTGGGCACATCAGGCAAGTGGGAGATTCGCGTCGACGCCCCCAATGCGATTACTTTTCCGGCACGAAGGTGCGGCAGGATGGCGACGACATCCGAATACATGAAGGATATTTCGCCGCTCAATAGGTTTTGTACCGCCTGTCCCAGGCCTTTATAGGGAATATTGGTGAACTGCGCCCCGCTAGCATCCTCTAACAGGCGAACACCTAGTGCGGTCGAACTGGTTTGTTGTGCCGAGCCATAGGTGAGTTTGCCGGGGGATTTTTTCCCCACGGCGACCAACTCGGCGACGTTGCGCGCTGGCACCGAAGGATGAACGACGAAAATCAACGGGCTGATGACGCCACCTGCAACCGGGGCAAAATCTTTTTCCGCGTTGAAGGGCATGCTCTTGTAGAGAATTGGATTCATGATGAGCGAAGGGCTGGCCGCGATCATGATGGTGTGGCCATCTGGGGTGGAGCGTGCCGCTGCCTCGGCACCGATGTTGCCGTTGCCGCCGGGACGGTTATCGACCACGAACTGTTGTTTGAAGGATTCGCTCAGCGCAGCGCTCATCAGTCTGGCGTAATGATCGGTACCGCCACCGGGCGTGGAGGGAACGATGATGCGAACCGATCTTGTCGGCCAGGTGCTTTGCGAAAAAACCGGCGCGGCGTAAAAGCTTGTGCAAAGGGTCAAGCAGATTGTGTAGGTCGCCGTATGTCGATTCATTTTCAATTCTCCTCAATGCAGCATGTGCGTCGATTCAGTCCAAGGTAATTTTGCGTTCGCGAATCACCCGTCCCCACTTGGTGGTTTCATTTAGGATCCACGCGCCAAACTCTTCAGGTGTGCTTGCGGCAACCTCATATCCCAAGGCTTCGAACTTTGCCTTGACTTCCGGCACCGCCATTACTTTCACCATCGCGCCGTACAGGCGGTCGACTACCGGGCGTGGCGTCGCCGCTGGTCCGAGCAGACCCAACCAGCCTTGCGCCTCGAAGCCCGGGAAAACCTCGGCTACCGTGGGAACATCCGGCAGAAGTGGCGAGCGGCGCGCCGATGTCACCGCAATCGGCACCAACTTGCCGCCACGTAAATGGGGGTAAGCGACACTCAGCGCGACGATAGTCGCCTTGACTTGCCCGCCCAACAGGTCGTTGATCAGTGGCGCGCCGCCTTTGTAATTGATGGTGGTGGGTTCAATTGAGGCGGTGATTTTGAATAATTCCATGCTAAAGCGGCTCGATGTGCCCGGCCCCGCAGTGCCCCAGTCCAGCTCCGACCCGCGGCTACGCGCCAATTGGACGAAATCAGGCAAGGTTTTGACCCCAAGGCTCGGATGCGCCGCCAGGGCTTGCGCACTTCGCCCCACCAGCGAGACCGGCGTGTAGTCTTTGACAGGGTTATAAGTGACATCTTTGAATAGAAATGGGTTGGTGGCGAAGCTATCGAACACCATGATGAGGGTATAGCCGTCTGGAGCGGCCCTGGCTACCTGATTCATGCCAACTATGCCGCCGCTGGCAGCGCGATTCTCCACAATAACCGGTTGCCCCAGGATTTCCGCCAATTTGGGCGCGGTTAAGCGCGCGCCGGTGTCGTTGGCGCCGCCGGGTACACTGGGCACGATCATATGAATTTGTTTGGACGGGTAGGGGGCCTGTGCCGCCGCCGGGTGAAGGGCAACGCCCATGGCGAGCGCCACAAACGAGCGCAAAAGCGGCTCGAGCTTTTTTGCCAAAAACGCGTACGCGGCGAATTTTTGGATTTTGTCCATACAATTTCCCGACTATGAGGCGCGAAGGAAAACAGTCTATCCAACAACCGCCGCGTGGTCACGCGGGTAATCTTATTCACCTGTACCCTGGGTTCAATGCTTCAACGAGGTCCGCTCTGCGCTTTCTTCGCGGCACATCGATTGGGCTTGATTTATTTTCGGCGCGGGGCGAAGATTTTTCTAAACCGGCCATGCGAGGCGGATGTTCAATTTTGAATGGATTAAGTTTATGCACGAGCGCATCGGTAAGTACGAGTTGAAAAGGGAATTGGGCAAGGGGGCATCTGCTACCGTGTACCTGGCGCTTGACACCTTTACCGACCAGGAAGTGGCGATCAAGGTGCTCGATCCGGATATCGTCAGCAGCGAAGAATTCGAGCGCAGCCATATCAAGCAATTTCTCAACGAAGCCTCGCTTGCGGGGCAGTTCACGCATCCGCATATCGTTTCCATTCTTGAGGCGTCGATCGCCGAGGGCTCGGGGTACATCGCTCTGGAATATGTACCGGGTGGCAATCTAGGAAGGCATACCTCGCCAGAGACGCTGCTGCCGGTGGAAGATGTGTTCGAGATTGCCTTCAAGATTTGCGGCGCGTTGGATTACGCGCACCGTCAAGGTATCGTGCATCGCGATATTAAGCCGGCCAACATCATGGTGGACCACGGTACCAATATTAAAGTGGCCGATTTTGGCGCCGCCTACCTGCACCGCTCACTGGATACACAAATCGCCGATGTCGGGTCGCCGCTTTACATGTCGCCTGAACAGATCACTGGGCAACCATTGGGGCATCAAAGCGATATGTTTTCCATGGGCGTGTTGCTCTATGAGTTGTTCACTGGGCAACGCCCATTTTTGCGACCCAGCATGCCGGAAATTTTCGACGCCATTCTTAGTGAAACGCCGCAACCGCCCAGCGCATGCAAGCCGGGTTTGGGTAAGGATGTGGATCGTATCGTGATGCAATTGTTGGCCAAAAAGCCCGAGGAGCGCTACGACTCCTGGGCGGATCTGGCGCTGGATCTTGCCAGTATTGGACGCCTGAGTGTTTATCAGCACGCCATCGCCGATCGCGAGAAATTTATCGCGCTGCGCCGTATTGCGGCGCTCGAACGCCTCAACGACGCGGAAATTTGGGAGTTGGCCTACGCCGCTCGTTGGACGCGTGTGCCGCCACGCACCGCACTGATGCGCGAGGGCGAATCCGGTGAGAGTCTGTATTTTCTCGGTGGCGGCGAGGTAAAGGTGACCAAACAGGAGCGCTTGCTCAATGTGCTGCGTGCCGGCGAATATTTTGGCGAGATGGCGTATGTGAAATCCGGCAAGATCGATCGGCAAGCGACGGTCGAATCGATCACTGACGTGGTGCTTGCCGAATTCGATACCGCGGCGATCGGGCAGGTCAGCACTAATTGCCAGTTGCATCTGACCTTTGCGTTGCTGCATACATTGGTGGATCGTTTGGCGATGGCCGATGAGCGCATCGCGCGGGCGGTGACCTAAATTATTGGGCCAGCACCGTTTTTTCGATCAAGCGGTCGTCGCCCAGAACAATCATTGCGAAAAGCAATTCATCAAGGCTCGAAGCTTGTCCGGTGCGCCGCGCGAGTAGTGGTGTCGCCGACGGATTGAGCACCACGAAATCGGCTTCACAGCCTGGTTGCAGATTTCCATTGGCGGATGAGTCGCGCGATTCATCTAGACCGAGGGCCTGCGCGGCGCCCGCGGTGTGGCGCCACCATAACTCCTGCGGTGTGAGCGACATGCCAGGCCGCGAACTCCCATCGCGCTCGATGGGGGTTCGTCCGACGTAATACGCCGCGAGCATGGTGTGAAATGGATTGAAGCTGGTGCCGCCACCCACGTCGCTGGCAAAGCTGTATTCGTATCCAGACTTGTTCGCGGCCGCGAAATCGAAGAAACCGCTACCAAGAAACAAGTTGCTCGTGGGGCACACCGCTGCGGCGGCGCCGCGCTCAGACATCAGCGCGTGGTCATGTTCATCGAAATGAATGCAGTGGGCGTAAATACTTCGCGAGCGCAACAAGCCAACATCGTCGTAGATCGAAAGGTAACTTCGCGATGAAGGAAATAACTCGCCTGCCCAGCGAATCTCATCCGCATTTTCCGCGACATGCGATTGAATCCACACATCCGGGTATTTCGCCGCGAGTTCGCTAGCGCCGCGCAACTGCGCCTCGCTGCAAGCAGGCGCGAAACGCGGCGTGATGGCGTATCCCAAGCGGCCCTTGGCATGCCATCGCTGGATGAGGGCTTCGCTATCGATGAGACTTTGTTCAGTTGCATCGCGCACGCCATCGGGAGAGTTGCGATCCTGCAGGCACTTTCCCGTAATCAGCCGCATGCCGCGTTGTTGCGCAGCCTCAAACAAGGCGTTCACTGATTCGGGATGCGAGGTGGCGAAGGCGAGGGCGGTGGTGACGCCGTTACGCAGCAGTTCATCGATGAAGAAATGCGCGACAGACGCACAATGGTCCGCGGACGAAAATAGCGCCTCCTGGGGGAAGGTATATTTTTCCAACCACGGCAGTAGGCCTTCGGCGGGCGAGCCGATAACATCGACCTGCGGATAGTGAATATGAAGGTCGATGAATCCCGGCGCGATGATGCGGCCCGGCCAGTGCGTGATGGCTACCTCTGGAAACTGTCGCGCCAAATCGCTGTAGGGCCCGGCGGCATGGACAATTTGCACTCCCGCCGCATTAGGCGCCACGACCAACATGCCATCTGCATCGAATACCGCGAGTCGGTTAGCGTCAAAGCGCAATAGGGCGGCGCGGTAGGCAAACATCGAGCAATCTCCAAGCGGCGATAGTGGTGCCGGTAGGCGAAAAAAAGCCGGCGCAAGCGCCGGCCTTTTGCCGCTGCAGTTACTTCCCGCCGGGAACCTTGCCCTCGACGCCTCGCACGTAGAAATTCAAACCCCCGAGAAACTTGTCGTCGGCGACTTCATCTTTTTTGATTTGTTCCTTGCCGGTGTTATCGACAATCGGCCCTTTCCATATTGAGAAGCTGCCTTCCTTAAGGCCCTTCTTTACCTCCTCGACGCGCGCCTTGGTCTCATCAGGCACATCGGCAGCGATGGAAACGATATCGATCGCGCCTTCTTTCACACCCCACCAGACGCCGCTGCCGCCCTTCCAGGTGCCATCCAGCGCTTCACGGGTGGCTTTGATGTAGTAGGGCGCCCAGTTGATGATGGCCGAGGCCAGGTGCGCTTTGGGGCCGTAGGCGGTCATGTCCGAATCCCAGCCAAAGGCGCGTTTGCCTTTTTCCTCGGCGGTTTTCAGCACTGCGGCCGAGTCGGTATTTTGGAACAGCACATCGGCGCCGCCATTGATGAGCGAGGTGGCCGCTTCGGTTTCCTTCGGGGGATTGAACCATTCGTTGACCCATACCACCTTGGTCTTTACCTTGGGATTGGAGGACTGCGCGCCCAGGGTGAAGCTGTTGATATTGCGAATCACCTCGGGGATAGGGATCGAAGCCACCACGCCCAGGGTGTTGGTCTTGGTCATCTTACCGGCAATCACCCCTGCCATGTAGGCGCCTTCATAGGTACGGCTGTCGTAGGTGCGGGTGTTTTCGCCGGTTTTGTAACCGGTGGCGTGCTCGAATTTCACCTCCTTCATATCGGCGGCCACCTTGAGGATGGGCTCCATATAGCCAAAGGTGGTGCCGAACACCAGCTTGTTGCCTTGGGAAGCCAGATCGCGAATGACGCGTTCGGCATCGGCTGATTCGGGGACGTTCTCGACGTAGGAAGTCTTCACCTTATCGCCAAATTCTTTTTCGATGGCTTTGCGGCCGTTGTCATGCGCGAAGGTCCAACCGCCATCGCCCACCGGGCCGACGTAGGCGAAAGCGATTTTTAACGGATCGGGTTTTGGCGCCGGTGCGGCGGCGGCGGGCTTGGGCGCGGGTTTTTCGGCTTCGCCGCAGCCCAATAAGGTAAAGCTGCACAAAGTGCCCAGGGCGACTAGTTTGAAGAAAGAGCGTTTGCGACTATCGGTCATGATGTTTCCTTGATAAAAAGGTTTTGGTGCAATCTCTGAAGCAATTAATGAACCAGGCGAATTATGAGCCAGGCGGATTATGAGCCAGGATAAAAAGGTTTTCCCAGGGACGCCGGCATATTGACGCGAATCCATTGCGCGTTGCTGGAGATCAACGCTAGCACCACGATGGTAGCAAGATAAGGCAGCATGCTCAAAATCTGGCTAGGCACATCCACCCCGGCGCTTTGCAAATGAAATTGCAGCATGGTGACACCGCCGAATAAATAGGCGCCCAGCAGCACCCGCGCCGGGCGCCAGGTGGCAAAGGTGGTCAACGCGAGCGCAATCCAACCCTTGCCAGCAACCATGCCCTCGACCCACAGCGGTGTGTAAATGACTGAAATATATGCGCCTGCCAGGCCGCATAACGCGCCGCCGGCAATAACCGCCAGCATGCGGATTGCACGCACCGGGTACCCCAGGGCGTGGGCCGATTCGGGGTTTTCACCGACACTGCGCAACACCAAACCCGACCGTGTGCGATACAGAAACCAGATCAAACCCGCGGCGAAAATGACCGTTAGATAAACCAAAACGTGATGGGTAAACAAGGCGGGGCCCAGCACCGGAATATCGCGCAACAGGGCGATGCCGCTCTCTGATCGGGCGGGTAAGTTGGCCTGCACGTAGGCAGTGCCGGCAAATGCGGAAAAACCCGTGCCAAATAAGGCCAGTGCCAAGCCCGTGGCATATTGATTGGTATTGAGCCAAATCACCAAAAAGCCAAATATTGCCGCCAGTAGCGCGCCAGCGCCCATGCCGGCGGCAAACCCAAGCCATTCGTTGCCCGAATGCACCACGGTGGCGAATCCGGCCAGCGCTGCGCACAACATCATGCCTTCTGCGCCCAGATTGACCACACCCGCCTTTTCATTGATCAAGAGGCCAAGCGACGCTAGGGCCAATACGGTACCGGCATTGAGGGTGGCGGCAAGCAGCAGCGCCATGGAGTCGATCATGCCGGTGCTCTCCTTGCGCCGATGACCAATCGATAATTCACCAGGGTGTCGCAGGCAAGCAAGGTAAACAGCAACAGACCTTGGAACACGCCAGTCAACGATTTAGGCAACCCCATGCGCGATTGCGCCAATTCACCGCCGATGTAGAACATGCTCATGAGAAGCGCGGCGAATAACATGCCCACCGGATGCAGGCGGCCGACGAACGCCACGATGATGGCGGCGAATCCATATCCGGCGGGTACATAGGGAGTGAGCTGACCAATGGGCCCGGCGACTTCCAGTGCCCCGGCGAGGCCTGCGGTTCCACCGGATACCAGCAACGCGACCCACAGCGCTTTTCGGGATGAAAATCCCGCAAAACGTGCCGCAGCGGGGGCGAGCCCGCCCACTTGTTGCGCGAATCCGGAGAGCGTGCGAAACAAATACACCCACAGGCCCGCCACGCCGAGCAACGCAATGATCAATCCAAGATTGACGCGCGAACCGTCGAATAATCGGGGGATTCGCGTCGCGGCATCGAAAGTTTTGCTTTGCGGAAAGTTGTAGCCCAGCGGATCTTTCCATGGGCCGTACACCAGGTAGCCCAGCACCAAGGTGGCGACATACACCAGCATCAGACTCACCAGAATTTCGTTGGCGTTGAAGCGATCACGCAGTAGCGCCGTGAGCGATGCCCACGCCATGCCACCCAGCACGCCCGCGAGTATCACCGCTATCCACGCGCCGGGGATTTTCTCTAAGCTAAGCGCCATTCCCGCAGCGGCCACCGCGCCAAAAATGTACTGCCCCTCGGCGCCGATATTCCACACATTGGAGCGAAAACAAAGCGCCAGGCCGAGGGCAATAAGTAATAACGGTGTTGCCTTCACCACCAGCTCGCCAACGGCATAACCGGTTTTTATGGGTTCCCAGAAAAATACCTGTAAGCCGCGTATCGGGTCTTTGCCCAACGCCGTGAACAAAATCACGCCAATAATGACGGTGAGCGCAACCGCGAGCAACGGCGATGCATAGGACCAGGCGCGCGAGGCCTGAGGCCGCGCTTCAAGCCGCAACACGATCAGCCTCCGATTGCGGCCACAGACCGCTCATCCATTCACCCAAAGTCCGCACGTTGGCCTCGTGCACCGGCAGGGATGGTGACAGGCGACCACGCGCGATCACGTGCAGCCGGTCGCAGATCTCGAACAACTCCTCCAGCTCATCGCTGAATACCAGCACCGCGCAGCCGGCATCGCGCAAAGCGAGAATCTCGCCGCGAATTTGCGCTGCCGCGCCCACATCCACGCCCCAGGTGGGCTGCGACACCATAAGAAGCTTGGGGTTTGCTTCGATTTCCCGGCCAACAATGAATTTTTGCAGATTGCCCCCCGAGAGCGAACGTGCCGCAGCATCGGGGCCGTTCGTCTTGACGTTGAAACGGTCGATGATGTCGCGCGCTTGCGCGTGGAGCTGCCCAAGGCGCAGCCAGCCGCAGGCCCAGGCGGATCGTGCCACTGCATCGGTGCGTGTCAGCAATAGATTTTGCGCCAGGCTCATCGAGGGCACGGCACCACGGCCAAGCCGCTCCTCGGGCACAAAATGCAGGCCAAGCCTGCGGCGGCGTTCCGGATCGAGGCGCGCGATATCCACATCGAAAAGGGTGATTGACCCTAAAGGCGCACGCGGGTCTTCGCCGGACAAGGCATAAAGTAATTCACGTTGCCCGTTACCCGAGACGCCAGCGATACCCACCACTTCGCCGGCGTTGACCTGCATCGAGGCGCCGTTGATATTCACGCCGAAAGGATCTTGACTGGGAAGATGCAGTCTCCGAACGTTCAACACCGGCGTGCCGGCGGATGAATCCCGGCGTAGCAATGATGCCGGCGCGGCGCCAATCATCATCTGCGACAACGACGCATTGGATTCTTTTTTCGGATCGCACTCACCAGTGACTTCGCCAGCGCGCATCACCATGCAGGCATCGCACAGCGCGCGAATTTCATCCAGCTTGTGGCTGATATACAGAATGCTGCAACCCTCCGTGGCCAGCTTGCGCAACACCGCAAACAGTTTTTCCACGGCTTGCGGCGTGAGCACCGAGGTCGGTTCATCCAAAATGAGAAGCTGTGGCTGATTCAATAGCGCGCGAATGATCTCCACGCGCTGCATCTCGCCCACGCTCAAACTGTGGACCGGTCGCGTAGGTTCGATATCCAGGCCGTATAGGGTGGCCTTTTCTATGATGCTGCGCGTCACCTCTTCCAGGCTCATGCTTTTGTCTTGGCCAAGCCATACGTTCTCGGCCACGGTAAGGGTGTCAAATAGGCTGAAATGCTGGAACACCATGCTGATGCCCAGAGCACGCGCCTCGCGTGGATTACGAATATGTGCAATGTTGCCATTGACCGACACGCTGCCAGCATCCGGCGCTACCGCACCGTAAATGATTTTCATCAAGGTGGATTTGCCGGCGCCGTTTTCGCCTAAAACGGCGTGGATTGAGCCAGGCTGCACGCGCAAGGAAACGTTTTGATTAGCAAAAACGCCTGGGTATCTTTTACAAATACCGGAAAGTTCCAGACGAGCGGGGGTCATATTCCGCGTTGACCGTTTAATTGGTGGTCGAATTAACCGATTGGTCCAAGGAAAGTTTCACCGCAGTAGGTATCGATTTGCGCTTCGAGCAACTCTGGCCAGTGGTCGTTGTCGATATGCGGGCGCTGCGATGCCGGGCGAGGCTTGCCATCCCAGCCGATCTGCTCCATGTGGTGGTACAAGTGCATGGCGTGGCCTTCGGCATCGATCGCCAGGGCCGACTGACTGATGCCGGGAAATAGTTCCGCGGGCAGCGTCTTAACGGTCACGCCTTCATTACGCAGGAACGCTACGGCATCGGTTAGCTGGCGGTAGCTGCCCAACTGCAAACCAAACGCCATCAAGGTGGTGTGCTCGGATAAACCCAGTTCGCGGCGCAAAGCACGCGGATACAGCGACATGGAATGGTGCTCGGTATTGGCGCGCAGGAACACGCAGCGATGGCCGTTCCATTGAATTTCCTCAGTGATAGTCAAACCGAGCGTGTCGCGGTAAAACGACAATTCGCGATCCAGGTTGTCGTAGAAAAGTCGCACCGGGCCGATGCGCTCGATCTTGAAGGGGCGGCGCAACAATACCCCGCCCACGTCGTATTTCGCCTCGCCCAGATTGAAATCGCGATACCCGGAATAAATATCGATACCGGCATCCAGAGCATTTTTTACCTCTTGTGCCTCGGATATATGCGGCAGATCCGGCGCGCGATCATAGCCGCGCAGATGGGCGCCCTTGGGTTTGGACAGTCCATCCCAGCCAATCTGCTCAATGCCGTAGTACAGCTCGTTGATGTGATGATTGGGGCCCACCGGATAGGTGTGCCAATTGGAGCCGGGGTTGTCGCGGCCGCTGCGATAAATCTTTTGCTGGTTGGAACTCAACCATTGGAAACCATCGACCACCTCGCGCAAGCTACCCACCTGCCAGGTGATCTGATTGATGGTGACATCCTCGGGTGTGCCAGCGCGATTCGGCCGCGCTCGGATGGCGCGATCGGGAAACAGAACGAAAGAATGATGATCGGTGCCATGGTGCATGAAATAACCAATGGCCTCGCCGACTTTCTCGACCGAAGTGTGCTCATCGCGATTGAGCTTGATCGGGTCGGAAATGGAAAAACCCAACAGATCCCGATAGAAATGCAACGCTTTGGGCATATCCAGCACATTGACGCCGAAATGCCCCAGGCGGCGGATCTTGAAAGGGCGCTCCAAGCGCACGCCGCCGACATCGAAACCTGCCTGAATTCGTGGGTCGTTCATATTGCCGCCTCGTTTGGTTTGGAAGGGGTACTTGTCTTGAAAAACATTATGCCGGAATCAGCCGGTACGCCGCATTCAACCCCGCGTTTGCTTGATGTGGCGTTTCTTCCGTACGGAGTTGATTGCTTCTGGTGTTTCGCCAGTGGTGAGCGGTTCGCTAGCGTGCAATACCCCGACGTCATGTTCCGTTTGCAAGGTTGACTTGCCGCGGCTGGGTCGCAAGGCACCTGCATTTAGATCGACGATCCGCCCGTTTTCCATGACGTAGAACGGCGTGCCGGTGCGCTCGGACAGTTCGCGCGCCTGCGCGGCGGCGCGGCGCAAAGCCGCGAGCGCTCCGCGCATGTCCGGGTCGTTCGGTAAAACAGGAGATTTAGAAGCGCGTGTTGGAACGGCCTTCATCACATTTCTCCATCGGCAAGTAGCAAGGGGTCTCGACCACTATTATCGTACAGCGTCCAAGTATCAACGATGGACTTGTAATTGGCGTTAAACTGATGCAGCCCACTCATGAAACGTCGCCGTATCACGGCAACCGGAACATCATGTCCGCCTTGCGCGACTCGGGCGGCGACCCGCGATATGGCCAACTCGACATTCGGCAGCGACAAATAAACCAGCTTCACCCGGTAGCCAGCCAGTCGCCAAGCGGCGATATGCCGGACATATCCTTGGCCAGACAACGTGGTTTCGAAAGCAAAACTCTCGCGCCGACTCGCATGCCGCGCGATTTCTTCCAGCATCAGGCGTCCAGCCCTGACCGCTACCGCTCCTGGGGCAAACGGCGATAGTCCCGCCGCTATCAGATCGGCATTCACGAACACCGGACAGTCCGCTTCCTGTGGCAGGAACGTTCTGGCAAAGGTTGTTTTCCCCGCGCCATTCGGCCCCGCGATGATCAGCACGCGGCGCTGGCGGTTTTCGCTCAAGCCGCCACCTCGACTTCGTGCCTTCGGGAACGAACGCTCATTCAGCCCCGCGTTCGCTTGAACGCTCGCAGGGTCTGTGTGGAAAACATCTGGTTTCGCCCGACGACGTGGCTCGGGACTAGTTTTCCGGACTGGACCAGACGCCGCAATGTGGGAACGGAAACTTCAAGGTATTGGGCTGCATCTGCGGCGGAAAACGGTTCGCTTCGCAAGTGACCGAACACCTGATCATGAGCGTAATCATTGTCACGAAAGGCATTGTTCGTCACGGGCGAAAAAATATTTACTCGCTCCTTCGTGGGCATGCGTTTCATTTCGGAAAACAAATTTTCTGCCGTCAAAGGACTTTTCATATCAATTTTCCGTCGCTGTTCTTCCTGGGCAATCACATGGAAAGCCGCGTCAATGCTTGATCTGCGGCGCATCGATAAGAGAGCCATCTTACACTCGCAAAGCGGCGTCAGATAAATATCGCAGGCGTCATAGACCACGGTGAAATGCGAACTCACCCGCGTCAATACCCCATGCGCAGTTGCTGGGCTTGCGCGGCCAACTTGTCAAGGGCATTGCGCCGCTTTGCATCGATGCGCGACTTGTACGCGATCACATCCTGGTAGCGCACCCGGCGGTGCTTGCCGGTTTTATGAAACGGCATCTCGCCGCGTTCCAGTAATTGCACCAGGAAGGGACGCGATACATTTAGGACATCGGCAGCTTCTTGCGTGGTTAGTTCCGCGTGAATCGGCATGATTGATACCGCGTTGCCTTGCCCGATCTCAGTCAGTGCATCGAGCAGCAGGCGTAGCGCCGAGGTCGGCACACGCATGCTGTGCACCGCGCCTTTTTCATCGTGCAAGTCGATTTTCTGTGTGTCTGCACGCTTAACCAGCGCGGCAGATAGCGCGCGGCCCGATTCGCGCGCGAGCGCGCTAGCTTCCTCCGATGGCAATGATGTCGGCGAGACAAGGGTGGTCATGGCAGGTTTCCTCAAACTTGGATGTCTGGTGCATAAGTGTAAACGAAATAAACGAAATAAACGAAACGAAATAAACGAAATTCGGTTGTCCTGGTTCGACAATTCAATCAAGGAGGGCAGGCCCCTCGGCTTGTGCATTGATGCCCGGAAAGCCGCGCCAGTGCTTGCTCTCCGGCATATTGCCGCACGAACTTACGTCGGAATCAACCAGGAATTATTCACATCGCCCAGCAAAATCCCGGTGACAGAGGCGGAAACGGGCGACGTGATCGATGAAAGATTGAACTCGTCCTTGTAACTTACTGAAGAACGACTCATGGCTGCCAGGTTCGGATTGGTGCCGGCGTCGGCGGGAACAAACACCCACGAAGCCGCAATAGTATTGATACACAAGAAGGTTTTCAAAATCGCCAGTGCGTCGGCGGCGGTGATGTTTTTGGTCGCACTGGTTATCAGAAAATTGCCGGTGCCCCAGGTCCAGCGGACACAACGTTGGTGTTCGGGAGTTGTCAACTTTCCCCATGTCACAATATCGACTACGCATCATTATTAGAGCAAAATTTTGTCAACTCAAAAGAACTTGTCTTCCGTTGCTCAGCTTGCCTCAAAAAAAAATCGCGGCTACGCGGATCTTCACCAACACGTCGAAGCGCTCAAGAAACGCGGGCTCCTCGTCACCATCGATCGTCCCATCGACAAGGACGCCGAGCTGCATCCCCTGGTGCGCTGGCAATTTGTCGGCGGGGTGCATGAGTCGCAACGCAAGGCCTTCTTATTTACCAACGTTACCGATGGCCGAGGGCGCAAGTACGCGCACCCGGTGCTGGTGTGTGCGATTGCCTCGAACCGGGAAATTTATTCGGTAGGCATGGGTGTGCCGGTTGAAAAAATCGGCGAACGCTGGGATTACGCGATGGCGAATCCGATTGCACCAAAGCTCGTCAAACGCGCGATCTGTCAGGAGGTGGTGATCGAGGGCAAGGCGCTGAAGGGGGTAGGGCATGGCATCGATGCGTTTCCCATCCCCGTTTCCACGCCGGGTTTTGATTCCGCACCGACGCTCACTGCTACCAATGTGATCACGCGCGACCCGGAGACCGGGGTGCAGAACATGGGCACGTATCGCGCTGCGCTCAAGGCGCCGGATCGCCTGGTGGTGCGCATGGCCACGCGTGCTGGCGGCGCGGGGGGCTATGTGCATTATCAGAAGTGCCAAAAGCTCGGAATTAAACGCTTACCTTGCGCCATTGTGCTGGGTTGTCCGCCGCTGGTGGCGTTTGTCGGGCCGCAGAAGATGCCGGTGGGGGTGGATGAGTTCACCGTTGCGGGCGGCTTGGCGGGCGCGCCGATCAATGTGGTGAAAGCGTATAGCGTCGATTTGATGGTGCCGGCGGAGTCCGAGATTGTCATCGAAGGTTTCATCGACACCGAATATTGCGAACCCGAGGCGCCGTTTGGCGAGTCGCATGGCCATGTGTCGCTGGAGGAATACAACATGCCGATGCAGATCACCGCGATTACGCATCGGCGCAACCCCATCGTGGCTTCTTACATCAGCCAGGTGACACCTTCCGAATCCAGTCTCATTAAACGCGTCGCCTATGAGCCTTTGTTCCTTGCGCATTTACGCGAAGCGCTTGGCTTGCGCGGCGTGAAAAAGGTGTCGTTCCATGAGCCGTTGACCGGCCTTCGCCGCATCATCATGATCACGGTGGAGAAGGGCATGGCGCGCACCGAAGTGTGGCGGGCGCTGTATGGCGCGATGAGTTTTAAAAGCGACACGGGCAAGATGTGTATTGCGGTCAACGAAGATATCGATCCCGACAACGCCGATGCGCTGATGTGGGCGATTTCCTATCGCACCAATCCCGCTCGCGATATCAAATTTGTTGAGCCGCGCGGATTGGGGCATGGCCCGAGCCGTGAACATGGCGAGGCGGAGGATTCGGCGTTGTTGATTGATGCCACCATGAAAGAAGATATGCCTCCCTTGGCGCTGCCGAAAAAGGAATACATGGAGCGGGCAAAGAAGATTTGGGAGGAACTTAAACTTCCGCCCCTCAATCCCCAGGCGCCCTGGCATGGCTATTCGCTGGGCGATTGGCTGCCGCAATGGGATGAGGCAGCGCTGCGCGCGGTGCAGGGCAACTACTTGGAGAACGGGCGTATCAGTGAGAAGCTTCGTAAAAAGGGCGTGAAGCCGGAAACTAAATATCGTCCTGGATGATCGCGGGTCAACGTGTTGAGGAACGAAATCCAATGAAATTTCAATTTGTTTCGCGTACGGCGGGATCTGCTTCATTGATCGGTGTGGCTTTTGCATTTATCAGCAGCGGCATTTCTATCGCACAAACCTACCCCGTCAAACCAGTGCGCATCATCGTGCCACAAAGCGCTGGTGGCTCTACCGACCTGGTAGCGCGTCCCTTAGCCAAGGTCCTGGGCGAAACCATGGGGCAAAATTTCTTTGTCGAGAACCGCCCCGGCGCGGGCAGCATCATCGGTAGCGATGCGGTGGCCAAGGCAGCGCCCGACGGCTATACGCTTTTAATGGTGGCGGCGTCCTTCTCCATCAATCCCAGTGTCTATCGAAAATTGCCTTTCGATGCGGTCGCCGATTTTTCCCCCATCACGCAGGTGTCGGCCTTCCCCAATATTCTCGTGGTGCAAAACGCTTCGCCCATTAAGACGGTGCAGGAGTTTCTAACGACGGCGCGCGCGCAGCCGGGCAAATTCAATTACGCCTCCAGCGGCGTCGGTACCGGTACACATCTCTCGATGGAAATGATGAAATACATGGCGAAGCTTGACATCGTGCACGTGCCTTACAAGGGCGGCGCGCCGGCGGTGAATGGACTTTTGGGCGGGCAGGTGCAGGTAAATCTTGCCACCATTTCTACCGCGCTACCGCATGTCAAGGCAGGTGCCTTGCGCGCCTTGGCAGTGAGCACCGGTCAGCGCTGGCCTTCAACGCCGGATCTGCCGACGCTCGCCGAGGCAGGCCTCAAGGGTTACGACTATGCCTCGTGGGTGGGCGTGTTCGCGCCGGCGAAGACGCCCGCAGCCATCGTCAATCGCTTGTGGAATGAAGCGGCGAAAGCCGCGCGCAATGCGGAAATGAAAGCGATTTTTGCCCAGGAGGCTGCCGAGCCTATCGGCAATTCGCCCGAACAATTTACGGCAATCGTCGAGCGGGAAATCGCGACCTGGAAAAAGGTCGTCGAAGCTGCCGGTATTAAGCCGGAGTAGTTGCGACATGACCATGGCAATGAAAGCGGCGTACTGAGATGGCAGCCAAGGGATCCCTATTCGAGATACTCAAGCGCAAGCATTGGTGGGTGAGTGTCGCGATCGCCATGGGTATCGCGGGCGTAATGCAGCTGTTCCTGCCGCTTACTTTCGCTATATTCGCCGGCTTGCCGTTTCTGGTGATCGCGATCTACGTTGCTTGGCGCCAACGCGGTGTACCGGGCGAGGCTCGTACCGAGAAAATCCTCGGCGAAGTTCGATCCATGAACCGGGAGGAATTCGAGTCGCTCGTCGAAGATGCCTTCGTCCGTGACGGATTTAAAGTGAGCAAACACGAAAGCGATGCGGCGGACATTGAGATTCGCAAAGGCGGCCGCACTAACGTGGTTCTACTGCGCCGCTGGAAAACCGCGCAAAATGGCATCGGCCCATTGCGCGACCTGCACGAAGCCGTGCGCACGCTGGGTGCGAGCGGCGGCGTGTTCATTGCCACCGGAGAAATCAGCGACACCGCGCGCCAATTCGCGGCCGAACATGCCATTGAATTGGGAGAGGACGCCGCGCTGGCAAAATTGCTTGCCCCATCCCTGAAACGACGCGCATTGCGGTAAGTGCCATGGACTTCCTCTGAGAGCATAGGCGAAAGCTCGTCATCTCCGCCCGATTGGGCCATTCCTGAATAGCTGCTGTATGACGTCAACGCAATTGTCCAACCGGCGTTGACAGTATTTACGCGGATATTCGCGTCATGCAATGGACAAAAATCAATGCGAAGAAGTATTTCGGCAATGGCCACGCTCGTTTCAGATTTCCCCAAACGAGGCAGGCGCAACACTTCCAAACAGCAACGAAGCATGTCAGCGTTGAGTTATACTTTTGGTATGAAAACTGCGGTGTCGATTCCCGACGATCTTTATTTGGCAGCGGAATCGCTTGCGCGTAGCAATGGCACCTCGCGCAGCCGCCTGTTTAGCGACGCACTTCGGGAGTACCTCGCGAGACATTCTCCCGATACTGTGACCCAGACCATGGATCGAGTCTGCGAAAAGGCAGGTGATCAGGACTACGCGTTTGCAGCAGCGGCCGCACGCCGAATACTGAAGCGCAGCGAATGGTAATTTCGCAAGGCGAGGTATGGTGGGCAGACCTGCCAGAGCCGGTCGGCTCCGGTCCGGGATTGCGCAGACCCGTTGTGATTGTTCAGGGTGACGCGCTAAATCGCAGCCGCATCGCGACGGTTGTTTGCGTTCCGATGACAAGCAACCTTCACTGGGCGGACGCGCCAGGCAATACCCGTCTCTCGGCGAGACAAACAGGACTGCCCAAGGACTCCGTCGCGAACACCTCGCAGATTGTCGCGCTTGATCGGGCGCTGCTCTCCCATCGCGTAGGCAAATTGTCGCGGGCCAAGTTGGAATCAATTCTTGCCGGTATCGATATCGTGCTTGGGCGTTAGTACTGATCGAGTATCCGGAGCCACTTTTTTCTAATCTAGTGGAGGCGGGGGATGGAATTGAACCACCGTGCGTGGCTTTGCAGGCCACGGCATAACACTCTGCCACCCCGCCATTGACGGTCGTAAATTGGGGCGATTTCCTGAATTTCAAGCAACCTTATATTTTTGCGCATGCTGTATCGCTCGCCAAATATTCTGCGGTGTGGCCGGCATGGTGATATCGCGTACGCCCCAGGGCCGCAAGGCGTCCATGATGGCATTGATCACCACCGCCGGCGCCGGCGTGGTGCCGCCTTCGCCGCCGGCTTTGATCCCCAAGGGATTGGTCGGTGATAACACTTCAACAATCTCCGTGGTGAGAGACGGCAAGGTGTCGGCGCGCGGAATGCAGTAATCCATGAAGGAGCCCGACAACGTCTGGCCCGAGGCGGGGTCGATGCTGCATTGTTCGCTCATCGCCTGACCCACGCCTTGCGCGAGCCCGCCATGTGTTTGCCCATGCACGATCAGCGGATTGATGCAGCGGCCGACGTCGTCTACGGTGGTGTAGCGGGTGATGTCGGCAACGCCGGTTTCCGGATCGATTTCAATTTCGCAAATGGCGCAGCCATTGGGGAATACCGGGTCGTGCATTTCGTTATCCTGAATCACGGATAGGCCTTCCTTTAATGAGGAAGGCATCAATCCGCGATCTGCTTCGGCGGCAAGTTCGAAGAATTTGAAGGAGCGCTGCGAGGAGGGCGCGGAGAATCGGCCGTCTTTGAACTCGATTGCATCGGCATTGGCCTCAAGCAACCAGGCGGTAATTTTCTTGCCGTTTGCAATGAGTTGTTCTGCGGCCAGCGTGAATACTGCCGCCGCATGGCGCATCGAACGCCCCGAATGCGAACCGCCTCCGGCACTCACGATATCGGTATCGCCCATCACCACATCCACCACGTCGGCCGGAATACATAGCAGGGTGGCGATGGCCTGCGCGAAGCTGGTCTCATGCCCTTGACCACTTGGCTGCGTGCCTATTACCACGCGAACGCGGCCATTCGCGCCGATGGTCACTTCAGCGCGTTCTTTCGGTGTGCCGATGGAGGATTCCACATAGTTCGCCAGGCCCAGTCCGAGCAACTTGCCGCGCGTCTGCGCCGAGGCACGACGGGCTGAAAACCCGCGCCAGTCGGCCATCGCCATCGATTTTTCCATGTTGATTTGGTACTCGCCACTGTCATAGCACATGCCTACGGCGTTGCGGTAGGGCATGTCTTGCGGCGCGATAAGGTTCCTTTCGCGAAGCTCGATTCGGTCTATACCCAGTTGCGAGGCCGCCTCATCCACTAGTCGCTCGATGGCGTAGGTAACTTCGGGGCGGCCCGAGCTGCGATACGGCGTAGTGGGCGCGGTGTTGGTAAACACCGCCACGCCGGTGAGGCTGGCAGCGGGGATGGCGTAGTTGCCGGTGATGAGTCCGGCGCCTTTGCTCAACGGCGATAACGAAGCACAACGCGCGCCAACGTTCGACACATTGGTTGAGCGCAGTGCTAGGAATCGGCCATCTTCGTTTAATGCCAGTTCCACACGCGAGAACAAATCGCGACCTTGGTAGTCGGAGAGGAAGGATTCACTGCGCATCGCGGTGAATTTCACCGCACGCCCGAGTTTGGCTGAGGCCCACAATACCAGGCCAAACTCCACGTAGACACGATTGCGCGCGCCAAAATTGCCGCCTACATCCAGAGACAATACGCGAACACGCTTTGGATCGACGCCCAGCACCGTGGCGAGTTCACTCTTTTGCCGCACCGCGCCGCCGCTGCCGGCGTACAAGGTGTATCGACCGGTGTGTGCATCGAAATGGCCCAGCGCCGCACGCGGTTCCAGAGTGCAGGCGGTGACGCGGCCGATATCAAAATCCATTTTTATTACGTGAGCGGCGTGTGCGAATGCTGCGTCGGTGGCGGCAGCATCGCCGAAAACGCTGGTCACCAACACGTTGTCGGGCACTTCGTCCCATACGGGTGATACTGAATTTTTCCCTCGGCCTGCGAATGCCGCGGCGGTATTGGCGATCCAAGGCAACTCTTGGTAATCGACCACCATGGCTTCGGCGGCATCGGCAGCTTGTTCGCGGGTTTGCGCCACCACCATGGCGACTGCCTCGCCGACGTGACGCGCCTTGTCGGTGGGCAATAACAAGTGCGGACCTTCGAACACCTTGCCGCCATCGGGCGCTTTAAGTTTTATATCGTATTTTGTCGAGGGAACCGGGCTGTGCGGGATGGGCTTCAAGCCATCGGCCGCGCAATCGGCGCCGGTGTATACGCCCAACACACCGGGCATAAGCAGCGCCGCGCGTTTATCAATCGATCGAATCCGCGCATGCGGATAGGGGGAACGCACCATAGCGGAGTAGGCTTGACCGGGCAAGTTGAAGTCGTCACTGAATTGCCCACGACCGGTGAGCAGGCGCTGATCTTCGCGCCGGCGCAGCGGTTGGCCGATGCTGTGTAGGGGGCCAAGCGGCGGTAGGGCTGGTTCCTTCAAGATCGCAAGTCCATCAAGCCAAAAGCGAGGTGCGGATGGTAACGCATGGAATTAGTGGTTGAGCTAAATTCCGGCCTGCCGCCCGACAGCGGCATTTTGTAATGGACAATTTCTCCGCAAGGAATATGGCATGAGTTCGACGGCAACTAAGAATTACGCGTTCGATATGCAGGATATCGAATACCTGCGCCATGGCGATGAGCCGCTCTTGGCACGCTGGTTTCAACCTCGCGGTGACGGACCATTTCCCGCCATGATCGAAGTGCACGGCGGCGCCTGGACAAATTACGATCGCACCCGCGGCAAATCCTTGCATGAAGCGCTGGCGCGAAGTGGCGTGGTGGTGCTGTCGCTGGATTTTCGGCAAGGCAAATCTGGACCGTTCCCGTGCTCGTCCGCCGATATCAATTACGGCATACGCTGGTTGAAAGCCAATGCCGCGCGTTTCAAGATCCGTGCTGATCGTGTAGGGATTTCGGGCAATTCCAGCGGTGGCCAGCTGGTGATGCTGGGCGCGATGAAACCGCATGATGCGCGTTTCACCAACATTCCCTTGGCTGCGGGTTCGCCCAATGTCGATGCCACCGTGGGCTGCGTGGTGATGTTGTGGCCGGTGATCAACCCCTTTGGGCGTTATCGCATGGCAAAGCGCGAACTCGCTAAACCCAATCCACGCGACTTCGCCGCGCGACTTATCAAAAGCCATGATGACTATTGGGGCAGCGAAGCAATACAACGCGAAGCCAACCCCATGCTAATGCTGGAGCGCCAGGAAAAAGTGCTTTTGCCGCCAGCGATGTGGATTCAGGCGACGCAAGACGATGTACACAACTACGTGGATGAAGAGTCGGGGAAAACCGATGCAGCCCAAAGTGAACCTGAGGCTGAGCGATTCGCAGGGAACTATCGCAAGGCGGGCGGGGAGTTCCTGCTCAAGTATTACGATGCACCCAGCTTATTCACTACCGTTCATCCGACGCTTCCCGAATCGATTGCGGCGTTGGACGATATTGTGGCGTTTGTTCATCAGCACATCGGTTTGCGAGACTGAGTCATGGCACTGGTGAGAGTTTCGGAAATTGCTCATGGCCGCATGCGTGCGCCCGATCTGGACGTGATGGAAGAGTTCCTCCTTGAATTTGGCATGGTACGCAGTGAGCGCACGAACAGTGCCTTATACATGCGTGGCACTGACCCGATGCACCACATCCATATCACTGAAAAAGGCGAGCCGCGTTTTGTTGGCTTTGCTTATAGCGTCGACGATCCTGACGACCTCGCGCGCGCGGCGCAAGCGCCGGGCGCTTCGGGCATCGAAAACATCGACGAACCCGGCGGTGGCAGACGCGTGCGCCTGACCGAGCCCAATGGTTATCAGATAGAAGTGGTGCATGGCATCGCCACCTTGCCCCCCATTGCGGTGGCGGGTACACCCATCAACACGGCCGCCGAACCGAAAAAACGCGTTGGCACTTTTATGCATCTCAAAAGCGGCCCCTCGCATGTGAAGCGCCTCGGGCACGGGGGATTTTCAACGCCCAAGTTGCCCGAGACTGTGAAGTGGTTTCGTGACACCTTGGGCATTATCGCCACTGACGATATGTATCGCGGTGACAGCAACAACATCAGTACCTCGTTTAGCCGCCTGGATCGAGGCGACGATTACGTCGATCATCACGTCCTCCTGGTGCGAAAAAACGAAAACGCCGGGTTGCATCACATTTCTTTTGAAGTGGCCGATGTCGATGATCTGTTTCTTGGCCATACGCATTTACGTCAAAATGGTAAATACGAACACCTGCAGGGCATCTCGCGCGTTGCAGTGGGTGGGCAGATTACCGATTTCTGGCTCGATCCTTGGAACCGCATGCACGAACACTGGTCGGATATTGATCGCCTGAATGTTGCCAGCGGCTCGCGCCTGATTGATTTATCCAGCGATGTCTCGGCCACCTGGGGTGCGCCGGGTTCGCAACGCTTTTTGCAGCATTGTTCTCCTTGAGGAGCGATTGATGGATCGAGCACTTGTGATACAAATTGGGGTTCGTGGCGGCATGCTATTGGCGTTTGGTTTGCACATGGTGTCTATGCCGAT
>JBJXEY010000464.1:0-3871 GCA_046153355.1 Burkholderiales bacterium | reverse complement strand
GGCAACAAGCCTATCCCCAGTACTGATTTCTTGCCGAGCGGTGACAATCTGGATCGTCGCGGGCTCGCCAGCTTTAGTTAGTTTTCCCGATCCAAGAAAAATCGCCTCAAAGCCAAGCGTGCGTTTTGTATCCGGGTCGATTATCGGCTTGCCTGGCCGATAAAATTGCCAATTAACTTCTTTTGAACTACCAATTCCCGATACGTAAGCTAATCCACCGGGCCCCAGATTGACGCGGCTTTCTTCGGTCGCCACGATTCGCGGCGCATTATTCAATCCGTCGGCTTCGATAACCAGAGGTTGCACTAGGTAAGGCTCAATGACGCTGGCGCGAATTGCCGGGATCGCGTCGTCTGGCAAGGGCTCAATACGTACTTGCGGCGACAATCTTATAGGGTTGCCTAATGACAGGCGTCCACCAGCACTTCTATCAAGGATGATGATATTGCCCGGAAAAATTCGATTGGGATTCTTAATCTGCTCTTGATTGAGCTTCCATAACTCAGGCCACCGCCACGGTTCCTTTAAGAATTTGGTGGCGATACTCCAAAGCGTGTCGCCTTTTTCAACCACGTAGCGATCAGGAGCATCCTCTTTTAAGGCAATCGCCCCTTGCGCATACGCCTGCCCTGCCGCTAAGCATAGGGAGAGCAGCATCCATGTGATAGACTTGCTCATAGCAACCTCGACTAGATTTCGTGCCGTTTTGTGCCGAATTTGAACCACCTTGGCCGACCTCAAAAGCATAGCACGCTTTTTATAGTCCGCATTAAATTCTGCCTCTAATTAGTTCAATTAGCAAGTTTTTATGGCGCGACTAACTATCCTCAAATATCCCGATCCAAGGTTGTATAAGAAAGCTATCCTGGTTCGCGAGTTTGATCCAGGCTTGCGTACTTTGATCAAAAATATGGCCGAAACGATGTATAGCGCGCCTGGAATAGGACTGGCTGCGACGCAGGTTGACGTCCATAAGCGAATTATTGTGATCGATACCTCAGAGACTCGAGACCAGCTTTTGGTCCTCGTCAACCCTGAAATCGTCCATAGAGATGGCATCCAACAAAGAGACGAAGGTTGCCTCTCGGTCCCTGGAATCTTTGAACCGGTTGAACGAGCCCTGCGAATTTCCGTTAAAGCCCAAGACGAACTTGGAAACACGATTTCAGTTGCTGCCGAGGATTTGTTGTCTGTTTGCATTCAGCACGAAATGGATCACCTTGAAGGGATTGTTTTTGTCGATCATTTATCGCAACTGAAACGCACGCGTATTCGATCTAAGATATTGAAACAAATTAAGAAAGGCGAATAAGTGGCGGGTACGATGTTGGCCTCTGAACATATAGAGTGTGGGCGCTAACCTTCGGCTTATCTCAATCATGAAAATCCTGTTCGCCGGTACTCCCGAATTTGCTGCCAAAACGCTCAAGGCGCTGATCTCTAGCCGTCATCACATTGCGATGGTTCTTACCCAGCCAGATCGACCAGCAGGACGCGGAATGCAAGCAAAGCCGGCCGCTGTTAAAAGGTTAGCCCTTGAAAATGGACTGGCAATTCGTCAGCCGCCAACGTTACGCGATGAAATCGAACAAAAAGAGCTGGCAATGCTTGGTGTCGATGTCATGGTGGTGGTTGCCTATGGACTAATCCTGCCGCAACAGGTACTGGATATTCCCCGTCTGGGTGCTATCAATATTCATGCCTCGCTGTTACCACGCTGGCGTGGTGCCGCGCCGATCCAACGTGCATTGCTTGCGGGCGATACTGAGACAGGGGTTTCAATCATGCGTATGGACGCCGGCTTGGATACCGGCCCGATATACAAAATGGACACAACGCCAATTACGGACGCTGATAATGCGCAGTCGCTGCATGATCGAATCGCGGAAATGGGAACGCGATCTTTGCTACAAGTGTTGGATGAACTGGAACTAGGGGAAATAACCCCATCGGCACAGCGAGAATTGGGCGCCCTGTATGCTGCAAAAATTAGCAAGGAAGAAGCATTGATAGATTGGCAGCGCTCGGCAATTGACGTTGGGCGGCAAATCCGCGCGTTCAATCCTAATCCGGGTGCGGTCGCGCGTTTGGGTCAAGCCGAAATCAAGATCTGGCAAGCCCGGGTAGCACCGGAGGCGAACGGGCGTTGCGGGGAGATACTTAGAGCGGATAGCAGTGGTTTGCAGGTGGCATGCGCACAACAGGGGATTTGGGTAGATCAATTGCAAAGGGCTGGTGGGAAAAGACTCGGTTTTCAAGAGTTTTTGCGTGGTTTTCCGCTTAATCCCGGACAAAACTTTACTTCCAGTACCACCTCGACGACTCCTTCGGCATGACGCTCGAGGCGGGGGAAGCGGCTAACCATTTGCACCCCCACGGTCTGGCTGAATCTTTCGCCTTGGCGGCCAAAGTGGTGGCGCAGGTCCTGGGTGGCGCGAGTCTTGAACGCGCGCTTGCTGACAATATCGCGCGAAAACCCTCGCTTCGAGCCGCAGTTCAAGATCTTAGCTATAACACCTTGCGTGGTTGGGGTCGGGTCGATTATCTGACAAATAAATTAAGCAAAAACCCCATCCCGAATTCAACTTTGCGCGCTTTGATCTATACCGCGCTCCGCGAATTGGCTTCGCGCCCCGAGAGCGCCTACGTCGTCGTGCACCAGGCTGTTGAAGCCGCGTCCCTGCTTGGCCACGAACGTGCACGCGGCTTGGTCAACGCTGTACTGCGTGCGTACCAACGTAACGCAGCAATCCTCAACGCGGAAATCGACAAAACAGAAACTGGCCAATACGCGCACCCACAATGGTGGATCGACATTCTCAAATCTGCCTACCCAAAGTGCTGGCCAGATATTTTGGTTTCGAGCAACATTCATCCGCCAATGACTCTTCGCGTCAATCGCCGACGCGGCGAGGTCAATCAGTACAGTCAACGATTGGCGCAAAGCGGCGTAGCGGCGAAATTACTAGGTCGTCAAGCACTGAAACTTTCGCGCCCCTGCCCTGTGGCAGCTATCCCAGGGTTCTTGGAGGGCGAGGTCTCAGTGCAGGATGCCGGCGCGCAGCGTGCTGCGGTTCTTCTTGACGTCAACCAGGGCATGCAAGTACTCGATGCCTGTGCCGCTCCAGGGGGGAAAACGGCGCACATACTGGAGCTCACCGATTGTTTCCTGACGGCAATGGATATTTCAGCCGAACGAACCAAGCGCATCAATGAAAATCTTATCCGCCTAGGTTTGACGGCCACCGTTTTGGTGGGAGACAGTATTCACCCTGAAAGGTATTTGCCAAAGCAAAAAACTTTCGACCGAATTCTATTGGATGCACCCTGCACCGCCTCGGGCGTAGTTCGCCGACATCCCGATATGCGTTGGTTGCGTCGCGAAACCGATATTGCGGCATTCGCCAAAACCCAGGCTCGAATGTTGAAATCGCTTTGGCCACTGCTGCGGCGTGATGGTAAATTGCTATACACCACCTGCTCGGTATTTCCGATCGAAAATCGCATGCAAATTGACGCGTTTTTACTGGAGCATCCCGAGGCTGAATTATTGTCCTTGCCAGACATGCCCGCAGCGCAACTGTTGCCCAATGAGGATGCAGATGGTTTTTTCTACGCCTTGTTGAAAAAGCGCCAATGAGGCGAACGACGCGCTCGTTGTTAGTCGTGTTGGCGTTCATCGCGATGTTACCCATCGCGCAAGCCCAAGGAATTCAAGTCTCGCAATTCGCGATTGAATCGAGCGACGAAGGGTATATCGTCAATGCCAATTTCGACCTCGAGCTGACCACTCGCTTAGAGGAGGCGCTAAACAATGGCGTCGCGCTATTTTTCGCCATTGAGTTCGAACTGATCAAACCGCGTTGGTATT
>JBJXEY010000461.1:0-25904 GCA_046153355.1 Burkholderiales bacterium | reverse complement strand
GCCAGACCCTTGGAATTATTTCGGGCTTTTTCGAGGAGTTTTTCGCGCTTCGTCATGGTAACTATATCCAGTTACAAAGCCCTCTGCAAATCAGGGGCATTTGAATAGTGTGATTCCGGCACTTTGGAATGGCATGAATCCTGATTTCACTGCGTCCGATATCACCAGCTCGACAACCGACCCATCCGGCGCGTAGCTGACGTTGATATTCCAATCTTGGGAAACCTCGCGGGCGATGGCCTTGTCGCTAAGAGAAATTTCCAAAATGTCGTCTTGCGGGTAATAGATCGTTTTCATGTTTCTGTCTCCCACGAGAGGCGATTCAGCCGGATTGTGCATCTAAAAACTGGTCTTATCCGCCCCCTTCATCTGCAACATTTTGCGCGCGTCATCCGGTGTGGCGATCTCAAACGATAGTTCTTCCAGAATGCGGCGGATTTTGCGCACTTGATCGGCGTTGGTTTTGGCCATCTGGCCTTTGCCAAGATACAAGCTGTCTTCCATCCCCACGCGCACATTGCCTCCCATGATCGCGCCAACCGTTAGCAGTGACATTTGGTGCCGGCCCGCGCCGAGTATTGAGAAACGATAGTTTTCGCGGCCGATCAGGCGATCGGCGGTGGTGCGGATGTAGGTGAGGTTCTCCGGGTCCGGGCCCATGCCACCGAGAATGCCGTAGATCGATTGTAGGAAGATCGGCGGCTTCACCAGACCTTCGTCGAGAAAATGCGCAAGGTTGTACAAATGCCCGAGGTCATAACACTCAAATTCGAATTTGGTTCCGCATTCGTCGCCCAGTACGCGCAGCACATGTTTGATATCGCGGAAGGTGTTGCGAAAGATGATGTCCTCGGTGCCTTCGACGTAGGGTTTTTCCCAGTCATATTTCCAATCCTTGATTTTGCGTGCTGCGGGATGAATGGAAAAATTCATCGAGCCCATGTTGAGCGAACACATTTCAGGCTTGGCCATGAGCGGGTAGGCGAGGCGGTCGGCCAGGGTCATGTTGGTGCTGCCGCCAGTGGTGATGTTGATCACCGCGTTAGTTGAGGCTGCGATGCGCGGCACGAATTGCTTGAACACCGCCGGGTCGGGAGTAGGGCGGCCATCGATGGGGTTGCGCGCATGTAGGTGCAGGATGGCGGCGCCGGCTTCGGCCGCTTCGATCGCCTGCTCGGCGATCTGGTCGGGTGTGAGCGGCAGGTATTCCGACATGGACGGGGTGTGGATCGCGCCGGTTACGGCGCAGGTGATGATGACTTTGTCGGCCATGGTTGCTCCCTTCGTATTCGATATAAAAACCAGATTTAAAAAGCGGTTGCGGCGCTTCGCGGTTGTGGCGTTCAAGTTGCCAATATCGAGAGGGTAAATTGCAACTGTCGGGTTGACAGCGGAGCGCATTACAACCTAGCATCGACGTGATGCGCGCAAAATTCTGCGCATGCAAATTATCGCCGCATTTAAGTTATCGCATCCTACCCTTCCGCACAACGACGACATTCAAAGGAGATTACCTATGCCCAAGCCGCGCGGCTACACATGGCCGGGCCTCGGCACCACCGGGCTCACATTCACCGAACTCTCGCACCCTTGGGGCCTTGGTGTTCCCAGTTGGCCGTATTTCGAGGATGTCAAAATTGAACGCCTGCACACCATGGCGAAATCGGGTGTGCTCACGCAGCGCATCACCACGGTGATGCATTCGGGCACGCACATCGATGCGCCGGCGCACGTGGTGGAGGGCACGCCGTTCCTCGAAGAGGTGCCGCTTGAGTGTTTTTTCGGTACCGCCGTTGTCGTGTCGATACCGAAGAAAAAATGGGAAGTGATCACCGCCAAGGATCTAGAGAACGCGCGGCCCAAGATTCAAAAGGGCGACATTGTGTTCGTCAACACCGGCTGGCACCACTATTACAGCGACAGCCGTCAGTACTACGCTTATTCGCCGGGGTTCTATAAGGAAGCCGGGGATTGGTTCGTCGAAAAGCAGGTGAAGTTGATCGGCACCGATACGCAGGCTCTGGATCATCCCTTAGGTACGGCGATCGGCCCGCATGGCCCTGGCGGCCCGAATGGATTGTTGCCGGATGTCAACGCCGAGTACAAACGCGAGACCGGTCGTGACGTGATCAAGGATTTCCCGCTTTGGGAGCCTTGCCACCGCGCCATTCTTTCGGCGGGCATCTGCGGAATCGAGAACATGGGTGGGGATATCGATAAGGTCACCGGCAAGCGTGTCACTGTCGCGGCGTTTCCGTGGCGCTGGGTGAAGGGCGATGGTTGTATCACCCGCGTGGTGGCCATGACCGACCCAACCGGCAAGTACCGCGTCGAGCGCGGCTGATTATCAATATTTCGAGGAGGTTGAATTATGAAAGTCATGAAAATCGGCGATGCCAAACCCTATCCGGCGGCGAAACACTTCAACATGGTGCCGCTACGATTGCAGGGCTGGGATGCCACCGACGCAAAGAATTTCTGGGTAGGCCTGTCGCATTTTCTGCCTGGTGGCGGCGCGGAAATGGATGCCACACCTTTGGAAAAAGTCTATGTGGTGGTGTCGGGCGAGGTGACCGTGATCACCAAGTCGGGCGAAGTCAAGCTCGGGCCGATGGACTCGATTTATCTTGAGCCTGGCGAAGCGCGCGCGGTGGAGAATCGCACCAACCTCACGGCGTCGATGTTGGTGGTGATGCCTTATCCGCCTAAATAATTCGGGTCGCAGTTTGCAGGGTTTCAACACTCCGGCGTAAGCCGGAGTTTTATTTCAGGCGGTGCCGGATGGATGTCTACGTTTAAGTTCGGCGCCGTCCGGAGTACTAAGTTCAGGGGTGCGTTTTGACGATTGATACAACAGTTCTGGTGATTGATCCGGATGCCGATTTCTTTCGCGACAAATTGTTGGCGGAGTTTCCCGGCATCAAGGTATTGACGGCGCTTGGGCCCCAAGATGTCGGCGATAAAATCGTGGCGGTCGATGTGCTCGCGGCGATGGGCAGCAAAATGATTTTTCGCGAGGGGTTGTTGGAGCCCGCTCGCAAACTCAAGTGGATTCAAACCTTCACCACTGGCACCGACAAGGTCACCCCGTTGAAGGCCTTCCGCAAGGATATGTTGCTCACCTCCACCAGCGGCATGCATGGCGCGCAAATGGCGGAGATGGCGCTTATGCAAATGTTGGCTCTGGCGCGTGATCTGCCGCGTATGCTGCGCAATCAGGCAGAGTCAAAATGGGATCGTTTCCTGCAAATCAGGCTGCTGGGGAAAACCGTGGTGATTCTGGGGGTGGGCACTAGTGGTGAGAACCTGGCGCTGCGTTGCAAAGCCATGGGCATGAAGGTGATTGGCGTTACCGGTACACCGCGCGCGGCGCCGAATTTTGACCATATGGTGAAACGTTCGGATTTGCCGCTCGTGGCCAAGGAAGCCGACTTTCTAGTTGTGGTGGTTCCCTACGAAAAGGAAACGCACAAGATCGTCAACGCCGCGGTGTTCAACGCCATGAAGCCAACGGCTTTCGTTTGCAACATCGCCCGTGGTGGGGTGCTGGATGAACAAGACCTATTGAAAGCAATTCAAACCAAGCAAATCGCCGGCGCGGCCTTGGATGTATTCGATCTGGAGCCGCTGCCGCCTGACAACCCGCTGTGGCGCGAAGCCAATATCATCATCACGCCACACCACGCTGGGCAAAGTGACGTGTATAACGAGCAGGTCTACGATATTTTTGGGCCGAATCTCAAGTGTTTCCTTGAGGGCAGAATCGGCGATATGAGGAACGTGATCAAGCACTGAAAGCGCGGTGCCCACTGCGCCGCTCCACCAAGGCAGTCTTGGTAATAATCTTTAACTTTTTATTTCAACCCATAATAACGATGTCCTTGACGGGGCATTATCAATACCCAAAGGAGAATAATTATGTCAGCAGTCATGGAACGTGCGCCGCGCGTGAACGAACGTCTTTGCAACCCCATTTCGGGCGAGGAACTGGATCGCCGCTGGACTGCGGTGCGTAACCACATGCGTGCCCAAGGCATCGACGCATTGGTGATGCAATGCTCCAACGATTTTCTCGGTGGCTATGTGCGCTGGTTCTCCGGGTCACCGGCCACCCATGCCTATCCACGCGCAGTGATTTTTCCCTTGGACGGCCTATTGAGCGTGGTACATCAAGGCAATGCCGGCGCGGTGATCAAGACTGATGGCATCAACCATCCCAACTACGGCATCGGCAAGCGCCTCACCACGCCCAGCTTCGTCACCGCGAATTACACCGGCGGTTATGACGCGGAGATCGTGGCTGCGGAAATCAAGGCCAACGGCTACAAAACGGTGGGCGTCGTCGCGCCCGCCACGTGGTATTACACTTTTGGTGTGCAATTGAAGGAACTCTCTAAAGAGGTCACGTTTGTCGATGCCACCGACGCGGTGGATCAGATCAAGGCGATCAAAAGCGCCGAAGAAATCGACTGGATCAAGAAATGCGCCGCCATGCAGGATCAGGTGATGGCCAAGCTTCACGAACACATTCGCCCCGGGATGAAGGACTTTGAACTTGCCGCCTACGCGCAATACCTGGGTCAATTGCTAGGTAGTGAACAAGGCATTTTCCTAGCCGGTTCGGCGCCGGCGGGGCGTCCGGCTGACCAGTATGAGCGTTGGCAGATGGGGCGCGAACTCAAGCAGGGCGACATCTACCGCCAACTGATCGAAAACAGCGGCCCAGGCGGCTATTACACCGAGTTGTCGCGTTTCATCGTTATCGGCAAGGCAACGCAGGAGCAGAAGGATGCGGTGGCACTGTCGGTTGAAGCACAGCAGGAGACTTTAAAACGTCTCAAACCCGGCACTTCCTGCCGCGAGATTTTCGCCGCGCACAACGAATACATGTTGAGTAAGGGCCTCCCCGAAGACAAGCGCCTGTACTGTCACGGCCAGGGTTACGACCTGGTCGAGCGCCCGTTGATTCGCGGTGACGAGCCGATGAATATCGAGGAGAACATGAACATCGTGTGTCATCCCGGATTTGGCAATGCCACGGTAGCCGGCGGCATCTGCGACAACTTCATCATCGGGCCCGAGGGCGCCATTGCGATTCACAAGACGCCGCAAATTATTCTGGAAACGGAATAAATAGATCTCACTAGTCGGGCGGGGCTCATGAAGAAATTAGTACTCGTTATCGATGCGCCGGATGAGAAGTTTGCCGGCGAGCGCTTTGTATCGCTCATCGCGCCCTCGTTTCCCCAGATTGAGTTTCGTTCAGTGGTCGAGCGCAATGGCAGTGCGCCCGGCCTGGCCGATGCCCATGCCATCTTCGGTTTCGGACATCATTTTTCCGAAGGCATGTTGTCGGCGGCAACCTCGCTGCGGTGGATTCAGACCTTTACCACCGGGGTGGATGCGGTACTTCGACTCAAGGCATTGCGAGGCGAGGTGACCTTGACCTCGCTGCGCGGCCTGCACGGCCCGCAGATGTCCGAACTTACCTTTCTGCATATGTTGTCGCTTTCGCGCGACTATCCGCGCGTGCTCGACAATCAGCGCAATCGCGTGTGGGAACGCAATGCGGTGCCTGTTTTGGAAGGTAAGACGATCGTCATCTTGGGCGTTGGCGCTATTGCCGAGGCGCTGGCGCGGCGTTGCAAGGCTTTCGACATGACCGTGGTGGGCATTTCCTCCTCGCCGCGGCCGGTGCCAGGTTTCGACCGGATCATGGCGCGCACCGAATTGCTTGCAGCCGCAGCGCTCGCGGATTTTTTCGTGGTACTGGTGCCGCTCTCGCCCGAGACGACGGGCTTGGTCAATGCGCCGGTGCTTGCCGCAATGAAGCCCACCGCCTATCTCATCAACGTGGCGCGCGGTGGCGTGTGTGATGAGGCGGCCATCATCGCCGCAGTGCGGGAAAAACGCATCGCCGGTGCCGGGCTGGATGTGTTTGCCACCACGCCGCTGCCCGCTGACAATCCCCTATGGAACGTGCCGGGCATCCTGCTCACCCCCCACTTGGGTGGACTGAGTTCGACCTACATGGAACAATCTGTGTCGTTTTTGCGAGCGAACATCCAGTGCCTGGTGGATGACCGGCTTGGCGAATTGAAAAATGTCATTGCGCATTGACCCCTATCATTGCGCATTGAATCCAAGAGGAGATCAGCATGCCGATTGTAAAAGTTGCCGATATCGCCTACGGGCGCTTGCAATCCCCAAGCCTCGATCAAGCCGAGGAATTTCTTCTCAATTTTGGCATGGAGCGCGCCGAACGCACCACCAACGCGCTGTATATGCGTGGCACCGATGCGCATCACCACCTGCATGTCACGCATCTGGGCGAGCCTAAATTCATCGGCCTGGCATTTTTTGTTGATGACGAAGATGATTTGAAACGTGCCACCAAGGCAAGCGGTGCGAGTGGCATCGAAAATATCGACGAGCCCGGCGGCGGCAAGCGGGTGCGTCTCACCGACCCGCATGGCTATCAAATTGAAATTGTGCACGGCATAACACCCGCCACGCCGCTGGCGGTACGCCCCAATGTGCTCAACACCGGACCAGATAAATACCGCCGCACCGATCTGATGCGCGTCAAACAAGGCCCCTCGCAGGTGAAGCGTATCGCCCATGCGGTGATCATGACGCAAAACGCCATGGAAAAAGTGCGCTGGTATCGCGAGCACCTGGGCCTGGTGGGTACGGATGATATCTACGCCGGCCCCAAGGAAAACATCATTGCGTCGTTTAACCGATGTGATCGCGGTGAGACGTTCGTCGATCACCACACGTTTTTATGTATTGAGGGCGAGAAAACCGGTCTCAATCACCTGTCGTTCGAAGTGCAGAACTTCGACGATGTGATGGTGGGGCCCGAACATTTGAAGAAAGCAGGAAAGTACCAACACATGTGGGGCATCGGCCGACATGTGTTGGGGAGTCAAATATTCGATTATTGGCAGGACCCCTGGGGCCGCGTGCACGAGCACTGGACCGACAGCGATGTGCTCAACATCCACAGCGGCTCTAACTTGGTGCCCGCCGAAGAGGGCCTGAATTCGCAGTGGGGTGATGCCGCGCCACCTGCGTTTGTTTCGCACGCCACGCCTTAAATGGTCTTGTTCGCGACACGCTAAAGGGAGTCCGCGGCACGTCCCGCGCCGCGTTACACCTGCGACTGCGCGCTCCGTCCGACATTCAAATCGCGCAGCAAGCCATTCTGAATGCCGTAGATCCAGCCGTGCACCGCCAGTTCCTGGCCGCGCTCCCAGGCATCGCGCACGATGGTGGTCTGGCAGACGTTGGCGACGCCTTCGATCACGTTGTATTCGCAAAGGCGGTCGAGCTGTTCCTTGCCCTCGGGTAGCGCCCGAAGTTCGCCTTCGTACTTGGTACGCACGTCCTGCACATGGCGCAACCAGTTATCCACCAGGCCAAGCCGCTGACGATATAGCGCCGCGTGCACGCCGCCGCAGCCGTAATGCCCGCAGACAATGATGTGCCGGACCTTCAACACATCCACCGCGAACTGCATCACCGACAGACAATTGAGATCGGTATGCACCACCACATTGGCCACATTGCGGTGCACGAATAGTTCGCCTGGCAACAGCCCGACAATCTGGTTGGCGGGCACGCGGCTGTCGGAGCAGCCTATCCACAGGTACTCGGGCGATTGCTGACGCGAAAGTTTTTCGAAAAACTCCGGATCGCCCTCGAGTATTTTCTCCGCCCAGGCGCGGTTGTTGTCGAATAAATTGGGTAAATTTTTCATGGGTGGGTCAACGCAATGCTTTGAGGACTATTGGGAATAGTTTTAATCCCGACGTAAGTAGTTTTGCATCGGTGATGGCAAGATCTTCCATGCACTGTCTTCGGTATTTTGCATTCTCGATCAATTTGGTACTGGCCATACGCGCGGCGCGGGTAATTGCGCTGCCATAAGCTGTCATCGCGCGCTTGGCGCCGGCCACGGCGTTCTCGATATCCCACGCCGCCAGCATATGCGCGAGATCGATCACATCGCGGCTAAGCACAGCCGTGTCGTTCCAACGATCAGCATTGGCCAGCCATTTCTCGGCGAAACAACTGATCTGGTCGAGAACCGGCACGCCGATGTTTTTTAATCGCATGGATTGGACCTGGATTCTGGCTTCCAGAATGATTTCGAATTTCACCGGCTCACCTTCGACACCGAAGGCGGTGCGAATGCCATATTGATCGGCACGTACTTGACGCAGCAAACTTACCCCACTTGGCAGCTTCGGAATAAGTTTTCCCAGTGATCTATCGTCGATAGTGGAGCGGAGCTCCCGGTAACCCTGAATATCGGAGCAGATGAAATCAATGTCTTCGGACTCGCGGTATTCGTTCAATTCCAGCGCGATGCGCGTGCCACCGCCAAAATAACAATGGCATTGATCCAATAATGCGGGGTTTAGTACTTCGAGAATCCGCGCAACCCTGCGGTGGTGCGCATGGCGGTACTCAGGCATGAAGGCCACCACCAAAGCGCGTGTTTAACATATCGATCAAACGCTTCTCGGCAGGCTCCAGTTGCGCGGGTTCGACGAAACGCCAATTGCGTTCGTAAAGACTCCACGCGTCTTCGGCGCGGAGCAGCCTATCGCGCCGATGCCAACAGAGCAACTTAAGCTGGGGATAGCGTTCGACTTCGACCGTTTCGCTGTCGAGAAATTGGCTCAAGCTGTCGATGAAACCCGGCTGGCGTGTCGCGAACAACAGGCGTTGCGCCAGTGGGCGGGGTAACTTGATTCGCGCTTCGGTTTGATTCGCCAGTGCATCGCGTTCGCGTTGCGCCTGTTTGGCGAGGCGCAACTGCTGCGTACGGGAGAGTTTGCTAGAGCGCGGACGGCCACGCGTTGCGGCTTTCGTGGTGGCGGATGTGGTTCCCATACCACGAGAGCCTAGGGTATTTATGATGACGCGTCAACAATAATTACCCTTCGTCGCGAGCTACGTTCCAGACTATTTTCCTTGGAAATTCGGGGCACGCTTCTCGAAAAATGCGGTAACCGCCTCGGCATGATCGCTGGTGTGATGCGCGAGGTCTTGGAAGGCACCGGAGAGATCGAGCAAACTTTCGATGCGTTGATGCTGGCCTTCCCGAATCAGGCGCTTGGTCCAACGCAAAGCCTGCGGCGGATTGGCGGCGATTTTGTTGGCGAGGGCCATGGCTTCTTCCATCAGCTTGTCATCGGGCACTACGCGTGAAACCAGACCCATTGCGAGTGCTGCTGAAGCATTAACCATATCCCCGGTAAATGCCATCTCGCAGGCGCGCGACATGCCCACCACGCGCGGCAGCAACCACGCGCCGCCGTCACCGGGAATGATCCCCAGTTTCACGAAGCTCTCGGCGAATTGCGCCGATTCGCCGGCGATACGGATGTCGCACATACAGGCGAGATCGCAGCCGGCGCCGATGGCATAACCATTCACCGCGGCGATGATGGGCACATCCAGGCGCGTGAACGCCATGGGGATGCGTTGAATGCCGGTGCGATAGCGATTCTGCGTTTCCCCCGATGAACCACCAAAGATGCCTTGTTTGTCGCGCATTTCCTTCACATCGCCGCCCGAGCAAAACCCTTTGCCCGCACCGGTGAGGATGACGGCGCGAACGCTAAGGTCGTTGTTGATGCGTTTGAAGTGATCCTCGAACGCGTCGAACAAGTCATCGCCCGAGAGTGCGTTACGTTTCTCGGCGCGATTGAGGGTGAGGGTCACCACGTGGCCGGTTTGTTGGTAAAGGATCGGGGCGGTATCGGTCATGACAAAACTCTTTCTGGTTCAAGGGGCCGCTATTTTGCGGGATTTCGCGACCACTGGGCGTGACGCATTGGCGGTCGACTCCAGCGACCCCCACGATTTACGTGTCGATCAAATTGCCTGTCCTTAGACCACACATATTTTTCGCGCGATGATCGCTATCGGCGATACTTCGCGGTTGTTCCACATTCGGAGTCCCCATGCGCCACATCGTTCGCTTCGTCAGCGCGGCCACCTTTGCCGCAGTTATCCATACATTTGCCGGCGCCGTTCGGGCGCAGGACTACCCGGTCAAGCCCATTCGCCTGTATTCGCCCCTGCCCGCCGGGGGCATGGTCGATAACTTCGCGCGCGCGCTCGCGCAGCACTTCTCCGAGTCGCTCAAGCAGCCGGTAACCGTGGAGAACCGCACCGGCGCAAGCGGCACGCTCGCCGCCGAAGCAACAGCGCGCGCGAGCGCCGACGGCTACACGCTGCTGCTTGCCACGCAGGCCATCCTGGTGTTGAACCCCTATGCGCAGAAGAACCTGTCGTACGATCCACAGAAAGACTTCACGCCAGTGTCGCCGCTTTTCTACACGCCGCTGTACGTGATCGTGCACCCTTCCGTGCCGGCAAACAGCGTGAAGGAGCTGATCGCGTTGGCGCGCTCGCAGCCGGGCAAGCTGGCGTTCGCCTCGATCGGTCAGGGCACTTCGGTTCACCTCGCTACCGAGATTTTCATGTCCATGACGAACACCGAAATGATCCACGTGCCGTACAAGGGCACCGGGCCGGCGAATATCGACCTGCTTGCCGGGCGCGTGCAGGTGATGTTTTCCGGCGGTGGCACAGGACTGCCGCCGGTGCGCGCCGGCAAGCTGAAGCTCTTGGCCTCCACGGCGGAGCGCCGCACCATCGCCACGCCCGAAACGCCGACGGTCGCCGAAGCGGGCGTGGCGGGCTACGAGTCGATCGCGTGGTTCGCGCTGGTCGGCCCGGCAGGGCTGCCGAGGTCAATTGTCGAGCGTCTGCACCGCGAAACGGCTGTGATGCAGAAGTCACCAACCGTGGTCGACACCTTTGCCAAGGCGGGCGCAGAGATGCTGCCGGGTACGCCCGCGGAGCTCGCGGCGCGCATCCGCCGGGAGCAACCGCTGTTCGCGAAAGTCATGAAGGATGCGGGCATCGTTCCCGAGTAGTTCGCCTACTCCAGCGGGGGAATCTTGGCCGAGCGTACGATGGAGCGCGAATGTTCGAGGTCGGTGACGATACGCGCGGCGAATTCCTCGGGCGTGTTGGCGCTGACGAAAGAGCCGTCGCGAGTGAGCCGATCGACGAAATCCTTCTGCGCAAGCGCCTTGTGCACCGCCTGGTTAATGCGCAGCACGATGGGGCGCGGCGTGCCGGCCGGCGCGCCCACGCCGTTCCATGACGCACCCATCACGAATCCGGGCAGCACATCGCTCACGATCTGGATCCCTTTCGGGAAAAGGTGCCGGGCCTTGTCGTTGGAGTTCATTATGGCCAGAGCCTTCACCTTGCCCGAATCGATCAATGCACGCACGGTGCTCAGCGTGATGAGATTCATCGACACCTGGCCGCTGTACATCGCGGGCAGCATCGGGCCGAAACCCGCGAATGGCACGTGCAAAATGTCTGTGCTCGCGAGGCGGTTCATGTTCTCCGCGTCAAGGTGCCAGAAGCTCCCCAAACCTGAAGTCGCCCACGACACCTTGTTCGGGTTTTTCTTCGCATAGTCGATCATTTCGCGAAACGTGTTCGGTGGAAACTGCGTACCCGCGACGATCAGGTTCACGCCCTCGGTGGTGTTGGTGATCGGCGTGAAGTCCTTGATCGGGTCGTAGGGCGTCTTCGCGCGCATTGCGGGCGTCACCACCCAGGGGTTGGAAGCGGTAAAGAGCAGGGTGTAGCCATCAGGCCTCGCGCGCGACACGAACTCCATGCCGATCAGCCCGCTCGCGCCCGGCTTGTATTCAATCACCCAGGGGTGGCCTAGCTCCTGCTCGATAGCAGGCTGGATCAAGCGCGCCACCAGATCGACGCCCCCCGGCGGATAGGGAATCACCACCGACGTCGGCTTCACCGGATAGTTTTGCGCGGCAAGTGGTGCGCAGAGCAGCGCGGTTGCCATTGCACTGATCGCTTTGATAATAGTTTTCATGAAGTCTCCCGGAACGCCGTTGTGGCAAAACAAAATTGTAGCGTGCATTGTGACGCGGTTTGAGCGAGGTGCATACCCGTATCAACGCTCTGTCTTTCACGCTATTTGATCAGCCTGATGTATTCGCTCCTCATCCAGGCATTGCCCGGCTCGCGGTGGAAACGTTCGTGCCAATACAAGGTCAAGCGCCACTTCGGCAGGCGGATGGGTGGCGGAAGAATCTTGATGTTGGCGTAGCGCGCCATGGCCTGTGCCAGCCGGTCCGGGATCGTGGCGATCAGGTCGGTGCTGGTAATTAGCGCCAGGACACCATGGAAGTGGGCTATTTGCACCGCGATGCGCGCATTCACCGCGCGGCTTTGCAGCGCCCGCTCGATATTTCGTCCATGTTGCGATGCGCCCAGTGGCAGGACCAGGATGTGCTCGGCGGCCTTGAATTGCTTCAAGCTGAGTTTGTTGCCAATTTGCGGATGCTCCGCACCTACCACGCAGGCGTATTCGGCCTCGTATAGCCGGTGGCTGCGGACGTTGGCGCCCAGATCGTAATCGCCGGTGGCCATGTCCACCTCGCCATTGGCAAGAGCGTCGCGCAACAGCGGTCCGGGAGTCTGCCGGGTATGCAACCTGATGTGGGGCGCGCTTCCGCGAAACTCGCGCATCAATATCGGAAGTTGAGTTGCTTCGGCCGGGTCTCCCATGCCGATGTTGAAGATTCGCGTCGAGGTGGACGGATCGAACCTCTTGCGGTTCAGGCCGCCGCGGATCGCCTCCAGGCCCTCGATGAGCGCGGGCGCAATCTCATCCGCCAACGACGTCGGCTCAAGACCGCGGGTCAAGCGCACGAATAGCGGGTCCTTGAAGGTGAGGCGCAGCCTCCCGAGCGCATGGCTCATGGCGGGCTGGCTCAAGCCTAGTTGTTTGCCTGCCGCGGTCAGGTTGCGCGATCCGTAGATGGCATCGAACACTACCAGCAGATTGAGATCGATGCGGCCACCGAAGGTGTCGATTCCAAATTTCATCCTGGCACCTCATGAAAAAATTGAACTGACATCCAAACTGACATTCAGAATCTGAATAGGATGAATATTAACAATTCATTCGACCAGCCCCACGTCGTGAGGTAACTTGGCGCCAGTCCTTTTGTCGCAACGCCTTTTTGTCACCCACACCAGGGAGTAAAAAATGAATCATCGAATGCTTTGTACGGCTGTCCTGGCGCTGCTTTTTGCGGGTTGCGCGGCAGCGCAAACGAATTACCCCGAGAAGGCGGTGCGCGTCATCGTCGCCTACCCGGCCGGCGGCGCGCCCGATATCATGGCGCGCATTTTCGGCCCCAAATTGGCCGACGCATTGGGAAAGCCGGTTGTGATCGAAAACGTTACCGGTGTCACTGGCAGTATCGGCGCGGACCGCGTCGCGAAAGCCGCCCCCGATGGCTACACGCTGGGATTCCAGAGCATCGCAGAGCTCGCCATCGGTCCCGGCCTGTCCAAAATGAGCTATGACCCGCTGAAAGATTTTTCGCCGATTTCGCAGGTTGGCACGGGGGTGCCTGTCCTGGTGGTGCCGAGCGCCGTGCCGGCGAAGACCCTGCAGGAACTGGTCAAGCTGGCGAAAGCGCGGCCTGGCGAACTCTCTTACGCCTCCAGCGGCAGCGGCACTTCGCCCCATCTGACCGCTGAGTTGTTAAAGTCCGCGGCAGGCGTAGATATCCTGCACATTCCCTACAAAGGCGCGGTCCTGGCGATTCCGGACATGCTGGCCGGCCGCATCACGATGATGTTCGCCTTCCCGCAGTTCGTCATGCCGCTGGTGCGCGAAGGCAAGCTGCGCGCGCTGGCGGTGACTTCGGCAACGCGCACTGCCTTGTTGCCGGACGTGCCTACCGTCGTCGAGTCCGGCTATCCGGGCTTTGACGTCACGGCCTGGTACGGATTGACGGCGCCGGCAAAGACGTCTCCTGCCATCGTCGCGCGGCTGCATGCCGAAACTGTCAAAGCGCTGGCGCACCCCGAGGTGCGCGCCAAATTCGCCGATGTCGGCAACGAGGCGGTCAGCAGCTCACCTGCCGAGTTCACTGCACTCATCAAGTCCGAGACCCTGCGGTGGGCGAAGGTGATCAAGGACGCGGGCATCAAAGCGGATTAGACGGCTCTGATACTTTTTAGACGGCTCTGATACTTATTAACATGGGGAAACTCGAAGACAGGGTCGCGCTGGTAACGGGTGGCGGGAGTGGCGTTGGGCAGGCGACCGCCCGGCTGTTCCTCGCAGAAGGCGCCCGCGTCGCCATTGCCGGCCGTGATGCCGCGAAGCTTACGCAGGCGGCGGCCGGGATTCCCGGCGGCGAAGGCATTCTGATCGTGCCGACCGATGTCACCGATCCCGGGCAGGTGCACGATCTGGTCGAGAAGACGACTCGGCACTTTGGACGAATCGACGTGCTCGTCAACAGCGCGGGGACCAACATCAAGGCACGCCGCATGCGTGAGCTGACCATCAATGCATGGAACCAGCTGGTCCGCACCAATCTCGATGGCGCCTTCTACTGCATCCACGCCGTGCTGCCGCAAATGCTTGCACGCAAGGACGGCGTGATCGTCAACGTGAACTCGATCTCGGGCAAATCGACCCACCTCGGTCCAGGACCCGGCTACGCGGCGGGCAAGTTCGGTTTGCACGCTCTGGCGGGATGTCTGGCCAACGAGGAACTGGATAGCGGTATTCGCGTCAGCAGCATTTACCCTGGTGCGATCGATACGCTGCAACGCTTGACGCGGCCAACACCTGACACGGCCGAGCAGCGGGCGAAGATGATGCAGCCTGCGGACGTGGCCAACGCCGTGTTATTCGTGGCGACGCTGCCGCCACATGTGTCGGTGCCCGAGCTGATCATCAAGCCGACGGCGCAGGCGTACATTTGACGCTCGCGTGGTGGCTGGCACGCTAATCGAAGGCGCCGCATAAGCCGGTCCCGAGGCGTTCGCCGCGTCCGTCCACCAGGAGACCGATAAATGGCGGGAGATAGCGAAGATTTCAGCGGCGAAGGTCGCGTGAAATGAATACAGCATGAAAATGAATGGCTGTTAGTACCCATACATACGTATGGCATTGCATCAATACAAATGCTAGTCTCCTTCTATGGCGAAGACTCGATTCGACTGGGACCAAAGCAAAGATGATAAAAACCAGAAGAAACACGGTGTGTCGCTCGCACTGGGTCAGCTCGCCTTCATTGACCCGAAGCGCGTCATCGCGGAAGACCTATCTCACGGCTCCAGCGAAAAGCGTTATTTCTGTATCGGGCTGGTTGGTGCCGGCGTTCTCACGGTTCGATTCACTTACCGCGATGACGTAATCCGTATCCTCGGGGCCGGCTATTGGCGCAAAGGAAAACGAATTTATGAGCGAGAAAATCAAATACACGAATGAGCCGATTGGAAAGCTAAGGATTGTTCCCGACTTCCTGCCCAACCCGGAGGATCTGGTCCTACGCGACGACGGCGTGAAAGTGACGATTTCCCTGAGTAAACGCAGTGTTGCGTTTTTCAAGGATGAGGCGCGTAAGCACAATACGCAATATCAACGCATGATTCGCAGGTTACTGGACGCCTACGCGGAGCATCACACAGGACGCCTTCCAACTGCGCGTGGCACGCGAACGCGCGCGACTCAACGGGCTTGAACTCAAGTTCGATTAGCGTGCCTCGGCGCTGCAAGCGGCCCGCAGGGGCAAGGTTCTTCGTTCAATGCCTCTCAGGGGGCCAAAACTCAGCGTAGGTGTTCCACCAATTCCTCGGCCTCCAACCGCCCAGCAGCTTTCAGTTCCGCATGTGCGCGTGCTTTCCAGTCGCTTCGCATCATGAATTCCGCTTCCGAGCGGCAGCGCTCCTCGGAGACTCGCAACATCTCGTCATCGGATAGGGAAAAGTCAAGCAGCCAGGCACTCGGCGCGGGGGTGTACCAGATGGATTCGCGCGACAGTTCCAGCGTATTGCCTTCCGGGTCGTTGCAGTAGAGCGAAAACGAATTGCCGTGATCGACGGGCCGGTAGCCGCTGACGGCGGGATGGGCGTGCATGCGGTCGTGTACCTCGCGCAGCGCCGCGATGGAGGGCACGCGAAACGTTGCCTGGTTGACGCTGCTGGGGACATCGGCGCGACGGCCCGCCACCAGCATGATCTGGGCAATCTGATTGGGGTCGCGGGTGAGCGTCACCACATCGGCTTCGGGCAGGGCGCCCACAGCCGGGCGCCGACCGCGACCGGTGACGAGATAGCCCATGGTCTCTTGGTAGAACAAGCAAAGCGCATCAAGATCGATGGCTTGCATGCCGATGCGAAACATGGCCACGCGCGGGAAGGGTTCGGTGGGCCTCTCGCCGAAGTTATTGCGAAACACGGGGCCCGCGCTTGCGGGTGCGGGGGGCACGACGGGGGTGGCCTGCGGTTGCAGGCTGCCGGCGGCCGCGAGCAGGGCGGTGATTTCATCGCGCCACTGGGCGCGCGAGCGGAAACCTTCGATTGCTTCGCAACGGCGCTGCGTGTTGGAGTGGATTTGATCGTCAGTGGCGTTGAGGTCAAGCGGCCAAGCTTGGGGTTGCGGCACGAACCATGGTGTGTCCACGTTCACGCTCGCCGGCACGCCGGTGGGATCAACGAAATGCAACGTCCAGGAAACGCCGTGGTCCACGGGCGTGATGCCGGTGACGCCAGGTTCCTTATCGAGAATGCGGGCAATGCGTCGCAGCTCATTAAGATCGGGGGCGAGAAAGCCGACATCGGCCACCGTGGTCGGGTGCGCTGGATCGCGACCGCCCACGGCCACCAGTTGATGGTGCTCAAACGGCCGGCGCGTCATGAACGCCATCTGCCGTCCGCGCAGGCCGCCGTGGTCGCTGACACCAAAGCCGAATACGCGCGTCCAGAAATCCACCATGCGATCGTAATCGGCAACGTAGTAGCCGAAGTGGCTGAACACCAGCGGTGGTGCGCTTTGTGCTGGAGATGTCATGGTGGCGGCTCCTGATTGATGGCCGACGTTGGGATGGCCGATGTTGGGTGGGACGATGCCGAAATGGACTATGTCACTACACAGATTTTCAGCAAAGGTACGCGCAGATGCAACGACTATTTCGAGCAGCCAGTACAATAGCTGCGCACTGGGTTTCCCTGATGCATTCCATACACCACTCGGAGTTTTTCATGGGTCTTACCTCGCGCGGCGTGCTCGCCGCAGCGCTTTGCGGCATCACTTTCCTGGCGCAAGCGCAATCCTGGCCCGCCAAACCCATTCGCTTCATTCTTTCGCAACCACCGGGCACGGGGCCGGACATCGTTTCGCGCCTGATGTCCGACAAGCTGGGAAAAATATGGGGCCAGGCGGTGGTGATCGAGAATCGCGCCGGCGGTAATAACGTCATCGGTGCGCAAGCGGCGGCGCGTTCGCCCGCGGATGGCTATAACTTTTATTTCGCCACTACCGCGGCCACGGTGATTAATTTATTTACGTTGAAATCGCTTCCCTACGATCCGGCCAGGGATTTTGTGCCAGTGGCCTTGATCGCCAAGAGCCCATTTGTCCTCGTGGTTAATAACGATGTGCCGGCTAGGAATCTCTCCGAGTTGATCGCGCTTGCCAAAGCGCAGCCGGGCAAGATGTCCTTTGCCAGCGATAACGCACGCGGCCTCGCGGGCATGTTGGGCGAAATGATCAATGTGTTTGCCGGTATCAATGTGGTGCATGTGCCCTATAACGGCACGCAGCCCGCGCTCGCCGATACGGTGGCTGGGCGCACCCAGTACACCTTCACCAGCACGCCGGCGATCCCGCCATTCGTGAAGTCGGGCAGGCTGCGCGCCATCGCGGTGTCCAGCGCCGAGCGCGTGCCGGGCCTTGAAGAGGTGCCGACGATTCGCGAAATGTTCCCCGGCTTCGAATATGTGGGCTGGTACATGATCTACGCGCCCACCGGTGTGGCGGGGGACATCATTTCCCGTGTTAATCGCGATGTCGGGCAAGTGATGAAAGACCCCGAGGTCGCGCAACGCATTTCCAGTTTTGGCTCGGTGGTGGAAAAGGGGCCAGGCACGCCGGCGGAATTGAATGAATTTCTGCGCCTGGAGGGCGAACGTTGGGGCCGCGCGGTGAAGGCGGCGAAGATTGAACCGGAATGATAAAAGAGAATCTTTCAAAAATGGAGGGCTTTATGGCACGTGTATTGCTGGCCAATTTGAATTTCGTTTGTGGGATTTGTTCGTTAGCGATGATGATTGTGCCGGCTGTCGCGTCGGCACAGAACTGGCCCAATAAACCGATTCGTTTCATCGTTTCGCAACCCACGGGTACCGGTCCCGATATTCTGGCGCGCCTTTACGCTGAAAAATTAGGACCCATTTGGAACCAGCCGGTGATTATCGAGAACCGTCCAGGCGGGGCGAGCATCATCGGCATCCAAGCAGCGGCGCGCTCGCCCGCGGATGGCTACAACTACCTCTTTACCACCGGTGGAATACTCCTCAACGTCTACAATTTCAAGACGCTGCCCTACGATGTGGAGCGCGATTTTGTCGCCGTGGCGTTTTTGGGCCGCGCGCCGCTGTTGCTGGTGGCCAATAATGATTTGCCGGTCAAAACCGCGGCGGATCTGGTGGCGCTGGTGAAGGCCAATCCCGGCAAGTATTCGTTTGCCAGCGATGGCCCGCGCGGACTCTCGGGGTTGATGGGGGAGGTGTTCAATGCGCTTGCCGGCTCGAAATCCGTGCATGTTCCCTACAACGGGTCGACGCCGGGATTGCAAGACACCATGGTGGGCCGCACTCACTATTCGTTTCAGAGCGCCGCGCCCACCATCCCCTGGATTCGTGGCGGCAAGTTAAAAGGTTTGGCGATCAGCATGGGCAAAACCATGGCGGGCCTTGAAACCGTACCGCCGATGAAGGACACCCTGCCGGAATTCGAATTCATGGGCTGGTACATGTTGTACGCGCCAACGGGCGTGCCGGCGGATGTGGTGCGGCGTGTGAATCGCGACATCGATACCATCTTCAAGGACAAACCGTTCACGGAGAAACTGGTCACCATGGGCCCCATCGTGGAAGAGGCGGGTTCACCGGAATTCCTGCGCGAATTTCACCGCGCGGAACACCAACGCTGGCGCCGCATGGTGCAGCTCACCGGCCTGCAGCCCGAATAATTTTGAAAATGCAATCTAGGAGGCATTCATGGCACTCGATACTAAGAAATTATTTAACGTAAGCGGCAAGGTAGCCTTGATTACCGGTGGCACCGGCGCATTCGGGCGCATCGCCGCGCTGGGTCTGGCGGATGCGGGTGCCAAAGTGGTGATCACCGCATCGAATAAAGCGGGCCTTGAGAAAGTGGCCGCTGAAGTGCGTACCGCTGGTGGTTCAGTGGAAATTGTCGCGCGCCGCGCGGAGACGGAGGCCGATGCCGAAGCCATGGTCGATACCGCAGTACAAAAATTTGGCGGCCTAGATATTCTGGTCGCCGGCGCGGGCATGAATGACCCCGCGCCCATCGTTGATCAGAGCTTGGAAAAGTGGGAAGCCATCATGGATGCCAATGTACGCGGCTCATGGTTGGTTTCTAAAGCCGCAGGCAAACAGATGATCAAGCAGGGCCGCGGCGGCAAGGTGGTGTTGATTTCCTCGGCGCGCAGCGTGCGCGGGCATCCGGCGGGTTACGGTGGTTACTGCACATCGAAAGCGGCGATCGATGGCCTGACGCGGACGCTTGGTTGCGAGTGGGGCAAGTACAAAATCAATGTGAATGCCATCGGCCCGACCGTATTCCGCTCACCGCTCACCAATTGGATGTTCGGCGATGATGAAAAAGCTACGGCGGTGCGCAACGGTTTCATGGCACGCCTGCCACTAGGGCGTTTGGGTGAACCTGAGGACCTAGTGGGCGTGTTGTTGTTTCTATCCTCTTCGGCATCGGATTTCTGCACTGGGCAGACGATGTTCGTTGATGGCGGGTATACGGCGGGATAGAAAGAGTGCCAGGCTGGCAGCAGTGGCATGCTCTGCGCAATAGATAACAGCGCTCGATAGCGAGACAAACTAATTACGGCGCGCAGTCCACTTCGCGTCCGCGAAACCGTGAAACTGGCGCCAGCGCTACTTCAAGATGCGTTTGCGCCGCGGTATTGGCGACCTCGGTGGCGTATTCATAGACAGCCCAGCGGTCTGCCGACATGCTGTCCACAACCTGGGTCGTCAATCCGATGCAGGACAGACCAGCAAGCATCAATGCAATCCTGTATCTCAAGCGCAAGGGGGTGTTGTCCAGGTGAATGAGAGGAAACCCGTCTCTAGTTTCCCGCCCCGTTCGGTGCGAGTAAATAGAACCAATGGGTGAGGGGATTCCACGCGACTTAGCCGGACTAGTACTCGCTAATACTTTTTGGCTACTTCATGTTTCTACGAGCGGGGGTATGCTCCGCGCATGGAACCCGTGAAACGTGTTTTGCTGATCGACGATCACCCCATCATGCTGGAGGCGATGAAGCTTGCGTTGATGTCGGTGTTACCCGAGATCGAAGTGCAAGTCGCCATTCGGCTGGATGACGCGATTGCCCATGCCCTGGCAAGCGAATTCGATGTCGCCATTCTCGATCTGACGCTTCCCGATGCAAAAGAGCTGACTGCGTTGCTGCGTTTCAAGGCGGAAGCACCCGACCTCCCGGTGATCGTGTTTTCGGCCAGCAGCGAGCGGGCAACGATCATTGCTGCGCTGGATGCGGGCGCGATGGGTTTCATCCCAAAAACGGCACCGAGCGATGTGTTGCTTGGCGCGCTGCGCTTGGTTTTTTCCGGTGGCCTGTACGTGCCAAGCGAAGTACTCGCGGGCAAGGCCATGCCCGAGCCGCAAACGAACGTCGGGCTGACGCCCAGGCAATTGGATGTGATGCAGATGTTGCTGCTGGGGTTCCCAAACAAGCGAATCTGCCGCGAGTTGGGGATATCCGAGAACACCGTCAAGGTGCACGTTTCGGCGGTGCTACGCGCCTTGCATGCCGAGAATCGCACCCAGGCGGTACTCAATGCGGTTCAACTTGGAATCAAGGTGTCGCCCTCTTCGATTGCGACGGATCAATGAAGAAGGCGGTTCGCGGTTGGTAGCGGGAGAGGTGATGTCGGATTTAAAAGCCGATGCGATCGAGCGTCAACAGCTCAAACTGGTGCTGGGGCAAGTGCGTACCGGGAATATCGGCACCGCGGTGCTGGGCGGTGCAATTATTCTGACCTGCTTCAGTCAGGTTGGTTGGCGAGCGTCGCTGGGTTGGGCGATTGGCGTATTCGCGGCATTTGTCTTGCGCGCGTGGCTTACTCGCGGCGCCCTCGATCAAATAGAGAAGTTGCCCGACCTTCGCGCGTTCTCTCGAAAAATTGCCCTGCTGCATGGCCTTATCGGTATGTCGATCGCTTCGGCCACCTGGTGGTTTTATGGTTCGCTGAACTCAGCATCCCAATTCGTACTCACCCTGGTGTTGGTGGCCTGGCCTGCGGGTGGCATATCGGTTCTTGGCGCGCACGCCAAGAGTTTCACGATCTATCTCTTATTCTATTTTTTAGCGCTGGCCAGCGGCTGGTGGTACCACCATACCGACGATTGGCTGGCTTTGGTTGGCTTCGCGGTGTTGGTGTTGGCGCTGGGAACCCTATCGCGCAATATCTCGCGGCTGATATCGAATGTCTGGTCATTGGAGCAGGAAAAAGATCGCCTGTTGGGCGAGCAAAGTAAGTTAATAGAGAACCTGCAAGTGGCCCGACACGAAGCCGAACAGAGCAATCTGGCCAAAAGCCGCTTCCTCGCTGCGGCTAGCCATGATCTGCGGCAACCGGTGCAGGCGATCTCGCTTCTCTCCGGGGTATTGCGTTCCATCACGGCCGAAAAACATCTGGTGAACATCGCGACGCAATTGGCGCGCGCATCGAGTTCCCTGGATTCGCTTTTCAGCGCGATTCTGGATATATCAAAACTCGAGGCCGGCGCGATAAAACCCGACATCGCCGAATTTTCGGTGGATATATTTTTTGCCCGTTTGCAGGCGGAATATGGCGCGCGCGGCGCCCAGAAAGGCATCGAGTTCAGCGTCAATCAGCCCTCGGCGATGTTGCGGTCAGATCCGGTTCTATTCGAGCGCATCGTTCGCAATCTGGTTGAGAATTCTTTCCGATACACCAACGCGGGTCGTGTTTCGCTGACCCTGGACTATGACAAGCCGCGTTATCGACTGAGGATCGCCGATACCGGTATTGGGATAGCCAAGGGCCATCAAATTAGAATTTTCGACGAGTACTACCAAGTCGCCAAGTCCCCGGATGCGCAGGAAATTGGCATGGGGCTGGGTCTGGCGATCGTGCGCCGCATGTGCGATTTATTGGGCTTCACCATATCCGTGGAGTCGGAACCCGGAAAGGGATCGCTGTTTTGCGTCGATATCCCGGAACATATGGTCATCAGCGCGCCGGTTCCCGTTGAGGTAGAGGTGGCGCCCGAAGCACTCGACCTACAGGGTCGCTACGTTATCGTGCTGGACGACGATCCTCTGGTGAGCGACGCGATCTGCGAGGCGCTTGGGGCGTGGGGCGCGCGCTACGCCTCTTGCCGGATACTCTCCGAGCTTGAGGCCCTTCTAGCGAATGAAACCTTGCCCGATATCGCCATCGTCGACTATCGCTTGGCCGAGGGGCCGATCGGTCTGCAGGTCGCGGAGTCGCTGGCCAAGACACATCCGGGCATTCGCCCAGTTTTGATCACCGGTGAGTTATTGCTTGAAGCGGGGCGGGACACGTTGGAAATTCCGATCTTGCGCAAACCGGTTTCGCACGAGCAGCTTGCGCAGGTTATTCGAACCCTGCTTGCGCAATCGGTGCCGGCGCTGGCGGGGGTGCAGTGAGCGCCGATTTCCGATCAAGGGCTGGGTCGCATCACGCTGTCGGGTCACATCAGGCTGTGTTGTCGCTTCAGTCGTTTTGAAACTGCACGATTCGGAACCTCATCATGTTTCATCTCTCCGAACCGATTTCACTGCTTCAGGAAGAACTCAATAACAAGGATGATCGCCCGTCGTTCGACGCGATCGTTGTCGGCTCGGGGTATGGCGGTGCGGTGGCTGCGGCGCGCTTGGCCGAGGCCGGTTTCAAGGTGCTTCTGCTAGAGCGCGGCAAGGAATACCTGCCGGGCGAATTCCCCAATAATTTCTCGGAAGCGCCTTCGCATGTGCGCTTTGAGTCCTCCGCTAGAAAAACCCCCTGGGGTTACGAGGACGCGTTGCTTGATCTTCGTTTCGGCCCGCAAACCGGGGTATTGATGGGCAATGGACTGGGCGGTGGCAGCCAGATCAACGCCAACGTCGCGCTCGAACCGGACATGGCGCTCTTCGATAGCGCTAAAGGGTGGCCCCAAGCCATAAGCCAGGCTGCGTCTAACGCCGGTTTGCGGAAATATTTTTCCAAAGTTCGCGAGGTCATCGGCATCACCGATCTGTCGATCGAGCAAGCGAAAAAACTTTATCCCAAGGCACGGGCATTGGCTTCGTTGGGGGGCGACGCGCCCAGCATGCGCGTGCGCGAATCCACGCCGATTGCGGTAAAAATTAAGGATCTGCCCTACCAATCGGCGCAGCCCGATGGCTGTTACCCGCGCCGCGATTGCTCGGGATGCGGCAACTGTGTCACCGGCTGCAACTACGGCGCCAAAGGCACGCTCACCACCAACTATCTGCCGATTGCAAAGAAGTATGGCGCGCGTTTGGTTACCGGCGCCACCGTCCTGTGCGTGGAAAAGGTCGACGAGGCATGGCAAATAACCGGGATTCCCACTTCGCAGAGGACCAGACTGCGCAAATGGGAGGAGAGGTACGGCGCCTGGAGCAACGCAAGCGATTGCAATCAACTGAAAAGTCAGTTTTTCAAAATCAGCGCCAAAACACTGATTCTTTCCGCCGGAACATTTGGCACTGCCGAAATCATGCAGCGCTCGATTCGCGGCAGAAATCCAATCAAATGCTCCAGTCAGTTGGGAAAGCATTTCTCCGGCAACGGCGACTACTTTGCCTTTTCCTACGCTCAGCGGGGACGCGCGGTCAACACCATCGGGTGGGCCAATGAGGAAGACTGCGACACCCCGGTTGGTCCGACCATTACCGCGACCCTTGAGCAAAAAGACACGGCGGGAAAATCGAAATTCATCATTCAAGACGGCGCCATTCCCTCGGCGCTGGCGCCGGCGCTGCGCGAGGTGTGGGCGCTGGCCAATGCCGCGTCGCTTGACGAAAAAAGCGCGCCATTTGACGCCGTGGCGCTGGACCAAAGGGGCGCGACGCACACGCAAACGTTTCTGGGCATGGGTATCGACAAGGCCAATGGCGGTTTGGTGCGTGACCACAAGACCGGGCGCGTACACGTCGAATGGCCGACTCTCGATGCGGCTGACGAGTACCAGCAATACGGCGGGGATATTCGAGACGCCCTGAAAGAGGCCAGTCGAAAAGCCGGGGGAACCTACATCGACAACCCTGCGTGGAAACCACTCCCTGCGCATATTGAAACGCTCATCGACACAGGTTCGGGCAAAAAGACAAACGCGCCAAGCGTCAAACAGAAGAACATTCGCGGCGTGAATCTTATTTCGCATCCGCTGGGTGGCTGTGCGATGGCGGATAGCGTGCATCAAGGCGTCGTCAACGATATTGGCGCGGTGTTCTCAGGTTTGTCAGCGACACATGTCAATCGTGGTCTTTTCATTCTGGACGGATCAATCCTGCGTGGCGCTGTCGGCGTCAACCCGTTTTTAACTATCGCGGCCCTGGCCGAGCGTGCGATCGAAACCATTATTGCCGGCATTTCGCCAAACGTCCCTGAGTTTACGGACGAGGGAAATCCGGTGCTCGATCCACCCGAGATTTATACCCGTTTAGACATCCCTCAACCCTTCTCGCCGCGCCGCCCTGCCGGTATTTCGCTCTCTGAAGTGCTACGCGGCGGATTTGAATTCGAGAACCCAAAACAAAAAGCGGATGCCGCGCTGGAACTCACCTTCTTCTCCAACGATGTCGACTCATGGTTGCAACAAACCAAACAACGCTTCGCGGTCGATCCGCGCTCGGCCTTGCGGATCAAGACTTCGGCAATTCCCCATGCGCCGGTGGCGCAATACAGGCCTCACGGCAAGGGTAGCCACATCACGGTGTTGGCGCCGCCAGCGGCCGCGACATGTACCGCGCGCCTGGTGGTTTTCGTGGCGGCTTACGTGCTCTATCCATTGTCCAAGTGGGTTACCTTTCTTCAACGAATGTCGCCAATCATCCCGAAACTTATCAAGGCAGGGCTGAGTTCACGCCAGGTAGCAACTCTGCTGTATCGCGCCTATGAAAGCCGCGCTATTGAATACCACCTGGAAATGCAGAGCGACGATCCTGCCATCTGCAACAAAATGGGTTTGCCGCCGCATATCACGCTCGTCGGTTACAAAGACATCGCGCATATCGAGCAAAGCTGGAAGGACAAACTTTTGGCCCTGCGCAAAGCGCCCTACCGCAATCCAATGCGAATGTTCTCCGAACCCGCGTTGCAGATTTGGGATGCCAATGAATACCAGCGTCTCGCGCAGGGCACGCGTTTTCGCATGGACTATTCGGATATGACGCATCGCACTTTGCCGCAAATTCTCGGCGGCGACACCTCGCAGGGACTTCTCAAACTTTTTGCCTATCCGCTGGCGTTCATGCGCTTCACGGTGCGCAATCTGCTTTTGGATCTTCGTATTCCCAGGTACGAGAAGGACGAGGGCCTGGGGCCGGCGAATGAGAGCGTGGTGGAGGAGCAAACAGCAAACACGATCAACCTTATCAAGCGCACCCATTCGCTGCCACAGCTAGCCTCGCGCGGCTCGCCGGTCCGACCAATGCTTTATGCAATACCGGAAT
>JBJXEY010000458.1:0-16933 GCA_046153355.1 Burkholderiales bacterium | reverse complement strand
AAAAAGCGCGAGTGCCGGGAGTAAATACCTATCTGAACAGACGCGTAAATTCATGGCTTTGCTCCTTGAGGGTTCTGTTTCTCCAAACTCCCTTTCATCCCCACAGGCCGCGGCCGCTGCACGAACTCAATCAAATTCCCTGAGTTATCGCGCATGAAAATATTGGCGGTCACCCAGACGATATCGGCGCCGCGCTTTTTTAACTCCGCGGCGAACCAGGGCACATCATCGACGGCAAAGGAGACGTGTTTGTTGCCATGCGTTTTGATATCTTCGTCGGGCAATCGTCGGCCTTTGGGTAGTGGCGCGGCGCCGGGCGCTTCAAAAAGTTCAATGTATAGATCGCCATTGCGCAACATCGCCATCTCGCAGGGCACCGATTCGATGGTGCGGCGGCGAAATACTTCGAAGCCTAGAACCCGCTCATACCAAGCAATTGATTCGGCAAGATTGGGGACACTGATTCCCCCATGGTCGAACCAAAAATCGAGTTTCGATGGTGTGTCGGCTACGGTGTCGCTCATGCGTCTTCCTTAATCAGGTCGGCGGCCTTTTCGGCCACCATGATGGTGGGAGCGTTCAGATTACCACCGGGAATTCGTGGCATTACCGAGGCATCCGCGACGCGTAGTCCTTTCAATCCGCGCACCCGCAAGCGCGCATCGAGCACCGCGTTGGGGTCGTCATCGCGCCCCATGGCGCAGGTGCCGCAGGGGTGGCAGGAGGTGCGCGCGGATTTGCGTAAATAGGTTTCGAAATCGGCGTCGCTCTGGCATGCGGGGCCGGGTAGTAGCTCTTTTTCGATCAGGCTCGCAACCGGTTCACTCGCCATCATTTCGCGCGTCTGGCGCAGCGCGCGGGTGAAGGTGCGCACGTCCGCGTGTTCTTTCAATAAATTGGCGAGAACCATGGGCGCATCGTTGGGGTTGGCGGAGGCAAGGCGCACCGCGCCGCGACTCTCTGGATCGCGCAACGTATTGCGCGCGGTGATTTTGTGTCCGGCCCCTTTGCGCAGGCCTGGTATCCATACCCGATCGGCAAGCGCCACGGGACTAACGAAAAAGGTGATATCAGGCCGATCCAATTCCGGGAGGGATTTCCGCGCCGCCCAACAGGTAAGCGGCATCTGCGCCATGGGCCCGGTACCGGTGAACCACCAGCGCAGCACCGAGAGCGCGGCGCGGTCAAAGCGCAACTCGCGGTGGAAAGTAATCGGCTTGCTCGCCGCGTACAACATGTGGGCAGTGTTGTGATCCTGCAAGTTCTGACCCACACCCATCAACTCGTGAAAGGGTTTGACACCTGCCGCGCGCAGCTCATCGGGCCGTCCGATGCCTGCGAGCATCAGCATTTGCGGCGAGTTGTAAGAGCCGCCGCTCAATACGACTTCACGCTCGCTATAAAATTGGTGCAATTGTCCGCGCTGCAGGCATTCGACCCCAATGGCCCTATCGCCATGGAAAAGGATGCGCTGCACCGGCGAATTGGCCATCACCGTGAGATTTGGCCGGCCCATCGCCGGAAGCAAAAAACCTTCTGCGGTGCTGGAGCGATGCCCCTTGTAGGTGGTCAGTTCGATGCGTGCGAAACCTTCCAGGTGTTCACCGCAGTAATCGTCAGTGGTTTTATGACCCTTGGCTTTCGCCATGGCCATGAAAGCCTCGTATAGCGGATCGCCATCTACCTTCATTTGCGTCACGCCCATCGGCCCCGCGCCGCCGTGGTAGGCGGTCTCGCCGCGCCAATTGCGCTCGGACTTTTTGAAATACGGCAGCACATCGATATATGACCAACCGGTGGCGCCCAGCGTCACCCAATCGTCGTAATCCGCCGGTGCGCCGCGCGCGTAAGTCATACCGTTGATCGCGCCGGTGCCGCCCAGCAACCTTCCGCGATGCAAAGGCAACGAACGATTATCGGCAAACGGTTCGGGTTGGCTTTGGTAATCCCACATGAGCGAGGCGTTGTCCATCAGCATATAAAACGCCGCGGGCATGCGCATGTACGGGTGCCGGTAGTGACGCCCGGCTTCCAATAAGAGAACGCGTTTGCTTGCGTCTTCGCTCAAGCGCGCCGCCAGCACGCATCCCGCGGAACCCGCGCCAACGACGATGTAATCGAATTTTGCAGAGGTCAAGTTAAGATGCCAGACGCTATAGAGTGTTTGCGAGGCGCGCAGAGTAACGCGACTGATGAATTGTTGTTTTGCGGAGGCGTTGGTGGGAACAGCAGAAATTCAAATTGACAGCGGTAAAGTCGCGGGCATCGAAGCCGCGCCGCAAGTGCACGCTTGGTTGGGGATTCCCTTTGCGGCGCCGCCCACCGGTGAGCTTCGTTTTCGCGCGCCGCAACCCGCGGTCGCATGGCAAGGCGTGCGCCAATGTGATCGCTACGGCAATGCCTGCGTGCAACACGGCATGCCGGCCAACGCCATCATGAAGCAATTTTCCTTCGAAGATCCACCCGAGTGCGGCACCTCTGAGGATTGTCTCTACCTCAATGTCTGGGCGCCACAATCCGCGAGGGTCGCCAAGCTTCCCGTGATGGTTTTTCTCTACGGCGGCGGACATCGCGTCGGTAGCGGTTCACACCCGGTGTCGCGTGGGACCGGCCTCGCGGCTCGCGGCGCCGTGGTGGTGACATTCAACTATCGCCTTGGGGCTTTGGGTTACCTCGCGCATCCCGAGTTGTCCCGTGAGTCGGGCACCTCGGGCAATTACGCCTGTCTTGACGCAATCGCCGCGTTGTCGTGGGTGAAGCGCAATATCGCCGCGTTCGGCGGCGACCCGGATTGCGTCACGATTTTCGGACAATCGGCGGGCGCGGCCTTAGTCAATGTATTGATGGTGTCGCCACTGGCCAAGGGGTTGTTCCATCGCGCCATCACGCATAGCTCGGGACGATTTGAGGTAGGTGCGGGGCCGGTGATCAAAACACTTGCTGAGGCGGAAAAAACCGGCGTAGAGATTTGCGCGAAGCTAGGCGCTCAAACGCTTGCCGAGCTACGCGCGCTGCCAGCCGATGCCATCGACGCGCCGCGCGGCTTCTGGGGCCCCATCGTCGATGGGCGATTTTTATGCGATCAGGTGCACGCGCTATTCGCCCGAGGCGAGCAACATGACGTTCCCTTGCTCGCCGGTTACACCGCCAATGAAGCATCTCCTTACGCCACGCCCGAATTGCATACGCGCGAGGCGTTCTTGGCGAATGCACGCAAAACCTATGGTCAGAGGGCCGATGAGTTTCTAGCGCTATTCCCCGCCACCGACGACAACACCGCCATCGCCTCAAGCTACGCCCTACGCCGCGATTCGGGCTTTGCCTATCAAACCTGGAAGTTCGCGCAAATGCACGCCAAACACGCCAAGAGCCCGGTGTATCTATTCAACTTTATGCGCGCCGTGCCGTTTGCCGAAGGCACACGCTTTCACGAGCCCGTGCCGCCGGGTGGTTACGGTGCGTACCATGGCGCCGAACTTTGGTATGCCTTCGATACGCTGGATGCGATGGCCTGCCCGTGGCAAGACGCGGACCGCAATCTCGCCGCGACCGTGAGCAGCGCGTGGGTCGAATTTGCACGCAGCGGCAAACCTGAAGCGGCCGGCCTGGCATCCTGGCCTGACTTTCGCGATGGTGGTCAGGCGATGGCGTTAGGCCAATCGTCGCGCGTCGCGGCGCCATTCAATGCGCCCGCTCTTAAATTCTTCGATGATTTTTACTCACATTGAACAAAGGCGACACCAGCAGTCTATAGTTGCGCACTTCCAAAAAGGAGCGATGCGATGGTAGCCACAGTTATCGAGCGAGGTCGAATCACCGCCAGGGTGCCGGCGCAGGTGCAAGATAGGTTGGAGCTGGCGGCATCGATGGTGGGGACGACCGTCAATCAATTCATTGTTCAATCGGCGCTACGCGAGGCCGAGCGCGTCCTCGAGCAGGAAAGGGTGATTCGTCTTTCCGCTCTCGATGCCAGCGCATTCATCAAGGCTTTGGAGAATCCGCCGCCGCCCAATGCCAAATTAAAGGCGGCGCTGAAACGTCATAAAGACTCAAGGCAGGGCGATGCAGATTCAAGCATTGACTGGCGTCCACGACCAAAACGGGACTGAATGCGGCGTCCAAGCGTTGAATGTTTGAATTGATTTGAAACAAACCTAGGAATCGTATGCGCACCGAGCTCCGCACCGACCCCCGACTAGTAGACCCCGTATGCCGCCTGGCGCTGACAACGCGCGTCGAGGTTGGTCCGATACAAATGGTGGGCGATAGCGGGCGCGGCATTCGGCGAATTCTTCCCGTGGTGGGAGGGACTTTCCACAGAGTGGATGAATCATCATCAATTCATCGGTAATGCCAGGACCGAACAATCGATTCACCACGTGCGCTATTTCGCTATTGTTTATCCCGACGACTCGAACACCTGATGATGCGCGCTATTAACGCGCTGATATAGTACGGTGGACAAGGCGCACCCCCACGGCAAAATGGCTGCACGCAACGTCATGGCGCACCCACTATTCATTGAAAGAGTATTGCATGACATCCCAAATTAAAATTATTTCTTCAATGGCGACGAAGCAGATATTGCTTGAACTCTCCAATAAGTTTCAAAATACTTATTCGGATCAGGTAAGCCTGGAGTCCGTTGGTGGGGTGGATGCCGCCAAGCGCGTCCAGGCGGGCGAAATGTTCGACGTGGTGGTGTTGGCCTCGAACGTGATCGATCAGTTGATCGGCGAGGGCAAGATCGTTGGCGCGCGCGTGGACCTGGTGAAATCCGGTGTCGCGGTGGTGGTGAAGGCGGGCGCGCCGCGGCCCGATATTTCGAGCGAAGAGGGTTTGAAGCGCGCGGTGAGCAATGCCAAGAGCATCGGTTATTCCACCGGCCCAAGCGGCACGCATTTGACCAAGCTCTTCGAGCGCTGGGGTATCGCCGCGCAAATTAAGGATCGCATTGTGCAAGCGTCGCCGGGCGTGCCGGTGGGGACGCTGGTTGCCAAGGGCGAGATCGAAATGGGTTTTCAGCAGTTAAGCGAATTGATCCATTTAACAGGCGTAGACATTCTCGGACCTTTGCCGCCCAGCGCGCAAATCATCACTACTTTTTCCGGCGGCATCGCGGCCTCGGCAAAAGAACCCGATGTCGCGCGCGCGTGGCTTGAGTTTCTTGCCTCATCCGAGGCCGCGGAGGTCAAACGCAATAACGGCATGGAACCCGCTTGAGGGTTTGGGTTGATCTTTGGCATGCGCTCATACGCACGCCAGTACGTGTCTATTAATTCTTAGCAAAATATTAAATTCAAACGAGGTTTGCCTTGACCACCAGCAACGCATTTCGCATAGACACTCACCAGCACCACGTCCCGGAGTTCTACAAAAAAGCCTTGGCCGGCATCGGCGTCAACGGCAGTGGCGAGAATGCCTGGCCGAAGTGGTCTATTGAACAATCGATGGATGTATTGGAGAGAAAAGGCATTGCCGCGCAGGTGAGTTCGATTTCTTCGCCTGGCGTTTATTTTGGCGACGTGGATTTCGCGACGAAAATTTCGCGTGAATGCAACGATTACTCGGCGAGGATGGTCGCCGACCATCGATCGAGAGTCGCGGCGCTGGCGGTAGTGCCCCTGCCTGATACCGTGGCGGCGTGCAAGGAGCTGGAGTACGCCCTGGATACCTTGAAGCTCGATGGTGTGAGTCTGCTCACGCATGTGGGCAAGGCGTATCTGGGCCAGTCGGTGTATGACGAATTTTTTGCTGAACTTAATCGGCGCAAGGCAGTGGTGTTTCTGCACCCGGTGAGGCCGAATCTTGAGGGGCTCGCGGATTACGATTTCCCCACTGGCACGGTGGAACTCACCACCGACACCACCCGCGCCGTGGTGAATATGTTTTATCACGGTTATCCGGAACGCTATCCCGATATCCGCTGGATTTTGTCGCATGCGGGCGGCATGTTGCCGATGGTGATTTATCGCCTGCAAAATATGTCAAAACGCCCCGAAGTTGCGCCCCGGTTGCCCAAGGGGGTGGATCACTACCTCAAGCAGATGTATTTCGATCTTGCCCAGGCAAGCGTGCCGTTGATTCAGAACGCACTCACGGACATTGCCGATCCGGCGAAAATTTTGTTTGGCTCCGACTACCCGTTCTCCCAGGCAGGCGAGCGGGTGGTTGATGATGTGATTCGCGGGATTGAGAGTTTCGATGGCTACGATGCAGCACAGCGCCAGATGATTCTGCGCGACAACGCCTTGGCGTTGTTTCCACGGTTTGCGACCGCGCACTGATTGCGAGACGGAGATTAAATGGCAAAAATTATCGGCGGCATCGGCACCTCGCACGTGCCCACTATCGGCGTGGCGTTTGATCGCCAAAAGCAGAACGACCCTGACTGGGCGCCGCTCTTCAAACAATACCAACCGCTGGTTGCGTGGCTTGCGGAGAAAAAGCCGGATGTGGTGGTGTATTTTTATAACGACCACGCGACGACCTTTTTCTTTGATCATTACCCGACCTTTGCTTTGGGTGTGAGTGATGAATACCCGATCGCCGACGAAGGCGTGGGCCCGCGCAAGGTGCCGCCGATTCGCGGCCACGCGAAACTGGCACGCCACATGGCTGAGTGCCTGGTAAATGATGAGTTCGATATCTCGGTGTTTCAGGGTTTGGCGCTGGATCATGGCTGCAACTCGCCCATGACCATGTTGTGGCCGGATTCGGTAAAAGAAAACCGCTGGCCAGTGGCCATCGTGCCGATTGCCATTAACGTGTTGCAGCACCCCGTGCCCACGCCAATGCGATGTTACAAATTGGGCAAGGCGGTGCGGCGCGCGATCGAATCCTTCCCTGAGGATTTAAAAGTAATCGTCGCCGGCACCGGTGGTTTATCGCATCAGATGAATGGCGAGAGGGCCGGTTACAACGACACCGACTGGGATGAGAAATTCTTGGATCTCATCCATCGCGACCCGAAAACCCTCACCTCGATGAAACTTGCCGACTACGCTCGCCTGGGCGGTACCGAAGGGGCGGAGGAGATTATGTGGCTCGCGATGCGTGGGGCCTTGTCTGATGGGGTGAAGAAATTACATTCGGCTTATTACCTGCCGATGACCACCACCATGGCGGTGGCTTTATTCGAAGAGGCAACAGAGGCCGACGCCAGGGTGCCGGCATGAATCCACAGCTCGAGGGCATCGAAACGCTCGAAGGTACCTATCTCTTCGATCTAGCCCGAAGCGCCAAGGGTTTGCGCCTGAATCGTTTCCTTCACGGATTGACCGTCCCCGAGAAACGGGCGCTTTACAAAGAAAACCCCGATGCGGCATTTGCACAGGCTGGCTTAAACACGGAAGAATCACGCATGGTGCGCGAACTCAACTGGGGCGGCATGATCCGCTATGGCGCAAGTTTCTTTTGCCTGGAGAAACTAGGCCGCGTCACGGGCACCTCAAACCCGGAAATGGTCGCGCACATGCGCGGTGAAACCCTGGAAGTCTTCCTTAAAACGCGCCGCGTTCCGGGCGCGCGTTAGCTGTTGCAGCTAGCCTTGAAATTCAAACGCCGGCTTCGCTGGTCGCGGCGATAGCACCGGGTTGCGTGGGTAGATCTGCCTGATGCGCGCGCTTGCGCCATTGCTTTGTCGGGCGGCCTGACTGCAAGGATTCGAGTTCCCGCCAGAAAATATTGCGCAAGGTGACGATTCCCAAATCTGATCGGCCCAGGGTCTCTTTGCTGCGATCAGCAACGCTGCCTTGCCCCTTGATGGAAACGTAATCCTGCGCGGCGGTTAAGCCTACCAACATGTCCTCAGGCGGCGGAAAAACCTTTTTATAAAACAACTCATCATGATGCGCGCAGGGGTCGTAGCCCGCATAACGATCGAAGTATTCGGTGAAGCGCTGGGCAATTTCAGGGCTCGACGCGGGAATGCCGTACAACACGAAGCGCGTCGCATGTGTGTCGTCGTTGGGCGTCATCCATACGCCCACGTCGATCCACGGATCGCCTTTGGCAAGTCCTGGCACCACGATGTGATTGTTGTTGGGGAAGGTCCAGTCGCTTTTGCGAATATTGTCTTTGGAGCGCACCGCCACTTGCTCGATGCCGGCTTCGGTTTCCGAATAACTCAGTTCCGGAATAGCAGGCGTCACGGCTTCACCGAAGGGCCCGACACGCATCGCCTGGTGCACGAAACTCACGTGAGTGGCATCGAGAGAGTTTTCGATTTGCTGGAACCAATTCACATCCCATTTTTCCTTGCCCTGGGCAACCAGGCCGCCGGGGCGCTCGAACGCATCCTTGCGCGGAAGGTCGAATTCGGGCGCCGCGCCTTCGCCCATCCAGGCAAAGATCAACCCGCAATACTCGTGCACCGCGTAGCCGGCGATTTTGATTTTTGGCAGCCCTGCGTCGCGTTCGGCCGGACGTTGCGTGCATTGTCCGCTGCCGTCGTATTGCCAGCCGTGATAGGTGCAGCGTATGCGTTCGTTCTCGACCCAACCGGTGAAAAGCAAGGTTTGCCGATGCGCGCAGCGCCCGCCGATCAAATAGGGCTTGCCGGTGTGGCCGCGATATAGAGTCAGCTCCTCACCAAGGATCTGCAACGGGATCGCGCTGCCGGCGGTAACTTCTTTCGACAAGGCGACGGGCTGCCAGAAGCAGCGCAGCAACCGTCCCATGGGGGTGTCGGCGCCGGTTTGCGTGAGCAGGGCGAACTGGCGTGCTCTATGGGGATCGGTTTGGTCCATGTGGGCTAATCCGGTTGTAGGGATCTAAGTCGTACTAAAGCAATAATCATTGCGCCGTGATGCCGACATCTTTAATCAGCTTGGCCAGCCGCGCGGTATCGGCCGCAATCAAGCTTGAAAATTCCGCGGGCGTGTTGGGCGCCATTTCAACGCCTTGTTCACCCATTTGCCGCACCAGATCGGGGCTGCGCGCCGCTTTGACGAACTCATCATTCAGCCGTCGAATCACGGTCGAGGGCGTTCCCGCTGGCGCGGCAAGACCAAACCATGCATCGAGATCCACACCCGGATAACCCAGTTCCGTCAACGTTGGCAAGTCAGGCAGCGCCCTTAAGCGGGCAGGGGAGGCGACACCGAGCATGCGCAGTTTCCCCTCTTTGATCTGTGCACTCATCGAGGCGTACGAGGCGAACAGGAGATCGGCGCGGCCTGCCACCAGATCCAGCACCGCAGGCGCGGCGCCCTTGTAGGGCACGTGCACCATGGGCGCACCGGTGCGGCCTTTGAACATCTCGCCTTGGATGTGTCCGCCTGAACCGATACCTTGCGAGGCAAAGTTCAATCCACCCGCGCGAGTCTTCGCTAGGGATATCAAATCCGCAATAGATTTTGCCGCTAGGCCGGCGTGTATAGTCATAATGCTAGGAAAATTCCAAAGATTTGTGATGGGTTGGAAATCCTTGATCGGGTCATAGGGCAGGGCGGTGAGCAGTGGATTGACGGCGTGCGAGCCAATGTTGATAAGCATTAACGTGTAGCCATCGGCCTGCGACTGTTTGGTGGTCATCGCCGCCGCCGTGCCGGCGCCGGCGGGTTGTGTGGTGATGATTACCGGCTGGCCAGTACTTTCAGTGAATTTTTGCCCCACTAGCCGCATGGTGGTATCGGCGCTGGCGCCCGGCGGGAAGGGCACGATCACGGTGACGGGCTTGGCGGGGAAAGTTTGTGCGTGTAGCGGCGCGAGCAAAGCGAAAAACAAAGCCGATAGCACTGGCTTGGCGTAACTTAATTTCAATCTCAGGTTCAATTCGCGCATGTCTGCCTCCTCGTTTAGCGGATTCTAACGATTCTGTTCGCCGAAAAATTCATCAAAAAATCGCATTGCCGCGCCATGCTTGGGCGCGCCTTGCGTGATGTCATTGCCCAGATGAAGTATTCGCTCGGACGACTCATCATTGCCTGGCCAGGTCGGCAAACCCGCTCCATTGGGATTACCGGTCTTCGCGAAATTGGTCCAATACGACGACATGGTATCGGCAAGTCGATAATCGGTTTCTTCCCAGGGCCAATCTTTGCGTTTGAGGTTATTAAACGCGTAGATCACCTCGGCTGAGTGAAACGCGCCATAACGTTGCGGTGGATGCAATTCGCGAAAACGCGTGCCGGGCGGGAAGGGCGGTGTGCGCGCAAAGTAGTAGAGGTAGACCGGTGACTTGGCAGTGCGCCGATGTAGTCGTGACCATTGATGGATTTGCCAGCCAAAGCGCGCATCGCGAGTGCTGGCGAGGCCCGATTGGTGCGCTTGTTCATCGGTTTTCGCGGGGTACAGAGCCAGGAATTGATCGGCATATTTGCCGTAACGTAGGCGCGCCTGTTCGATAAATTCCTTAGCACTGGTTATCTGCGCATAAGGCGTGCCTTCGTCGGCGTTGGAACCTAACAGCAAAGGAACGTCATGCTGCGCGCCTTGTTCGAATATGGTTTGCGGCTCATCGCGCAATGCGTAGCCGTCAATACAGAACTCGAACCCCATGGGCCGCACCAATTCATCGGCGGGCCGCAGGCGCAGTGCGGCCAGCGTTTCTGCTTTCTGCCCTTGCGCGAATTTCACACCCACCGCTTCGGCTTGTGCGCGCGTTGGCATGGCGCCACCGGCACCGCGAAAACGCCCACTGCTTTGGGCAATGGCGCGATGAAACAAACCCTTCGCCAAGGGCGAGGCCATCAGGCAATTGACATGCCCGGCCCCCGCCGATTCGCCGAAAATCGTTATGTTATGTGGATCGCCACCGAACGCGGCGATGTTGGCGCGAATCCAATGCAACGCGGCGATGTCATCCAACAAACTTTGATTGCCCGAGGCGCCGTGCTCGGATTCGGCGCTCAATTCAGGGTGCGCGAGGAACCCGAGTGACCCCAGGCGATAGTTAAAGGTCACCATCACCACGCCTTTGCGCGCGAGATTTTCCCCATCGAAAATGCCCTGCGATCCGCTACCGGTGCGATTACCGCCGCCGTATAACCACAGCATCACCGGCAGGCGACCGTTGGCCGAAGAGGCGGGTGTCCAGATATTGAGATAAAGACAATCTTCGCTGTAGCTCGCCTCTTTGGCATCGATGACTTGCGCCGCCTGAAAGAAAATTTGATCGCGTTGATGCATCGGCTGAACCGGCGCGGGCGCGAAGCGATCCGCATTGAGCACGCCTTGCCACGCCGGCGCAGGTTGGGGGGTGTGCCAGCGCAACGCGCCAATAGGCGCCGCCGCATACGGAATGCCCTTGTAGGAACGGACCCCTCCATCGGCGCTTGTGACGCCCAGAACTTTGCCGGTTTTTGTTTCTACCAATTCCATTCTTGTAACCTTTCCTAGCTTGTAAGTCAGCGTCGCGGCGTATTCCTTGCGGCTGCCTGATCTTTTAACCATTCGGTGAATAGGTTGACTTCCTGACGCCCGGCGGAGGAGGGCGAGACAATCAGCCAATAGGCGCGCTCTTCCGATTGCACCGTATACCGTTTCGATTTGAAGGGCGTGACAAGTTGACCGGCGTCGAGCATATCCATGATCAAGGGTAGGCGCGCCAAGGCGATGCCTTGTCCTGCGATTGCCGCGCGTATCGCCTGATCATAGTGGCTAAATTGCACTGATCCCTTGCCCCTTATCGCGTTTGCGCCCACCGCCTCGAACCAATGACTCCATGTCAGCCACGGCCCTCGTCCCGTTGGATCGACAAAATCCAGTAAAACGAACTCCCGCAGGTTGTCGGTGCTTTTGAGCGTGCCACGCGCTACAAGCTTGGGCGAGCAAACCGGCACGACGGTTTCACCGAATAGCTTCTGCGCGCCCGTTCCCGCGATTTTTCGCGTGCTGTAACGGATCGCCACATCGAACTGTTCGCGTTGTAGGTCGACAATCTTGTTATCGGCGGCAAGATGGATCCGCAACCCAGGATGTTGATTTTGCAGGGCCGATAGCCGGGGCACCAGCCACAGCGAGGCAAAGGTGATCACCGTGGAGACGAGCACCGCATCGCTGGCGGGCGACGCCATTATTTTCGCGGTAACTTCGCGCAGGCGGTCCAGTACCTTGCTTATCTCATTAAAATATATCCACCCGGCATCGGTTAAGGCGAGTGCGCGCGTACGCCGATGAAATAGCGGTATGCCAAGTTGCTCCTCCAGCATTTGAATTTGTCGGCTGATCGCCGATTGGCTTAGGAACAAATCCTCGCCAGCTTTGGTAAACGACAGGTGCCGTGCCGAGGCTTCAAAGGCTTTCAGTAGGTCGAGCGAGGGCAATTTGGCGCGGTTATGCATGCGTTATGTGCATTCATGTACTGCAAATTTGTCGTTTGTCGCAGGGCGAATTGTGCCGCATATTCCCTGCAACCGAACCAGAATATCGCGCAACGACCCTATGCATGATTTGCATTCAAATTCCCATAATTTAGCGGCTAAGGCAAGCTGGCGCGGGAATAACCGGCTGGTGCGCCTCGAAGCGAACACCTCGCAGTCATTTCTTTCGTTCGGTAGCATCGTGGTGTCGTGCCTGTCGGGCGAATTGTGGGTGACCCATGAAGGCGAGATCCGCGACTTTATCTTCCCAAGAGGTTATCGCTATTGCTCGCGCCAGGGTGGACTGGTGGTGGCGAGTTCGGTTCATGGCGCGAGCATTGCGCTGATCTGCCTCACGGACCATGCGTTGCCGCGAGAATTCTCCAAGGGCGGCGTAGTTCCCGACACCGGAATCATTGCGCACATCGAAACGCGTGCGCGCCATATCCGCCATCGGGAAACGGCATTTTTAGTACGCAAATGGGTTCGTGCGATGCGTCGCGCATGGCGATGGGTCTTCCCACCCTTCGCGGGATAAGGAAAACGACATGTACGACCCAATCTTGTGCGAAATCTCCGACGGCGTAGCTTTGGTGACGCTGAATCGACCGCGGAAGTTGAATGCGATCAACTATGCGATGGTGGATAGCCTCTCCGCGCTGCTTGATACGTTGGAGGCCAATACCGAGGTTGGCGCGATTATTCTGACGGGCGCCGGTCCAAGAGCGTTTTCGGCGGGGGCCGACATCGACGAGTTTTCGCAAAGTGTCGCCAAAGGCGCGAGCGTTGCATGTCGTGAATTTGTGCGGCGAGGTCAGGCGATGACGGCGAAAATCGAAGCGTTTCCCAAACCGATTATCGCGGCAGTAAACGGGTTGGCGTTTGGCGGCGGATGCGAAATTACCGAAGCGGCGCATCTGGCGGTCGCAAGCGACCAGGCTTTGTTCGCCAAACCGGAGGTCAAACTTGGCATGCCACCGACTTTTGGCGGAACGCAGCGCCTGCCACGCCTGATAGGGCGAAAGCGCGCGCTGGAACTACTGCTCACCGGGGATACGTTCTCCCCGGATCAGGCTTTGCATTTTGGCTTGGTGAATAGGGTGGTTCCTCACGACGAATTGCTGCCCGCGGCGCGAGATCTGGCAGCGCGCATCCTTCGCCATTCACCTTTGTCGGTGGCGGGTATTCTCGCGGCGGTCTGTCGCGGGCTTGACGCGACGATCGAAGAGGGATTGCGGATAGAAGGCGATCAATTCGCCCGTGTCGCGGCGACACGCGAATTTCGCGAAAAATTGAATGTGTGGAACAAACGGAGACCGGCTATATGAATATCCCGATCGCAGTGGAAGCGCAACAAATCCATCCAAGAACAAAACCCACCAACTATCCCCAGCCATTTGTTCCTCTGGTCGCAGGGCGCATAAAGCGGACTCTCGGCGAGGTCTTCGGTTTGACAAATTTTGGCGTAAACCTTACGTGCCTCGGTCCAGGTTCCATGTCGGCGCTGCGTCACGCTCATGCGACACAGGATGAATTTGTATACATACTCGAAGGGAGCCCTACACTTGTCACCGATCAAGGCGCAACATTGCTCCATGCCGGCATGTGCGCCGGCTTCAAGGCAGGAACCGGTGATGGGCATCACCTTGTGAATCGGACGAAGCAAGATGTCTTATATTTGGAAATCGGTGATCGCTCGGCGGGAGATTCGGTCGTCTATCCTGATGACGATCTGCGCGCAACTTTTGGCGAGGATGGTCAATGGAAGTTTTCGCATAAGAATGGGGCGCCATATTGATGGTAACGGTAAGCCACGACCCCTTGAATGTTTAGCCGAGAAAACAACGGAGATTGGCAATGACACCTACTCAAAGCCTGGTCACAGCTTGCGCAAGTCTCGTATGCCTCACGTTCATTGTCGGAATGCGAATGCTCTTGGTACGCGTTAAGGAAATGCGCAACAACAGAATTTCCCCGCAATCGATAGCCTTGTCGCTGCAACGAGCGCAAAAATTTACTGACTCGCGGGCGTCCGACAATTTTAATAATCTCTTCGAAGTGCCCGTTCTGTTTTATGCGCTTTGCCTCGTTGCCATTGGGTCACGGCATATTCCCGATTGGTTGCCGGCTTTGGCATGGGCGTTCGTTTTTCTACGATTTCTGCATAGCGCAATTCAATGCAGCTACAACAACGTGATGCATCGGTTTTACGTGTTTGGTGCAGGCTTTTTCCTTATTTCCATGATGTGGGTAGCCTATGCAATTTCGGTCAATGCCTAGATTCAACGGAAAAAGCGAATATGTTTTCTTCATCGAGCGCAAAATAAGCCTTCAATTGACGTGTGAATTGCGAAAGTAACATGCCAAATTACGAGGCAAGACCATGACCCTGCAGCAGCTCCTTGGAATCGAATTCCCGATCATTCAGGCGCCGATGGCGGGTGCGCAAGGTAACGCACTCGCCGTGGCGGTTTCCAATGCCGGTGGGCTGGGCTCGCTTCCCTGCGCCATGCTCGGCGTGGACGCCATGCGTCTGGAGCTTGCGGCGATTAAGGCGCAAACCAAAAAGCCGTTCAATGTGAATTTCTTCTGCCACAAGCAACCCGAACCCAACATCGAGCGTGAAACGATCTGGCGGGCGGCGTTGTCGCCGTATTTCAAGGAATACGGCATCGACGTAAACACTATTCCGGCAGGCCCAGGACGCTTGCCCTTCAGTGCCGAGGCGGCCGACGTGCTGAGCGAATTTAAGCCTGTTGTGGTGAGCTTTCATTTCGGCCTGCCTGCGCCCGATTTGCTGGCGCGGGTGCGTCGCTGGGGCGCGAAGGTCCTCTCTTCGGCGACATCGGTCGACGAAGCGCGCTGGCTGGAGGCACATGGCGTCGATGCGATCATCGCGCAAGGGCTGGAGGCGGGTGGCCATCGCGGTATCTTCCTGTCTGAAGATCTCAACACCCAGCTTGGCACGTTCGCGCTGGTGCCGCAGATTATTCGAGCGGTGAACATCCCGGTCATCGCCGCCGGCGGCATCGCAGACCCGAAGGGCATCGCGGCCGCAATGGCCCTCGGCGCCAGCGGCGTACAAATAGGCACGGCCTACATGTTGTGTACCGAGGCCACCACCAGCGCCGTGCATCGCGCGGCCTTAAAGAGTGACGCCGGTCGCGTCACGGCGCTCACCAACCTATTCACCGGGCGGCCCGCACGCGGCATCGTGAACCGCGTCATGAGGGAACTTGGCGCCATCAGTGCTGCCGCCCCTGCTTTTCCTCTGGCCACTTCGGCCATCACTCCCTTGCGCGCCAAAGCAGAAAGCCTGGGCCTTGGCGACTTCTCACCATTGTGGGCCGGACAAAACCCAAGTGGATGCAAGGAAGTCTCGGCAAGCGTTCTTACGCGAGAGCTGGCGAGTGCATTTGCAGATTTAGGCTAACTCTTCGGTCCAACCGAGGTGATACGGTCTGCGGCCTTCGTTCGCGACTGCGGTCAATTCAAAATCGTCCTCTTGATATAGGCATCTTGCGTGTCTTATCTTCACCAGCAAAAAAAACGACGACACTTTTTCCTCGACGCATGAAGCAACGCCGATATTCCGGCCCGTATTCAATGCACAGTTTGCAAACTCCGTCGCGCCTGACGTCATGCTCGCCAATTTTTTGGAATCAATTATTTGTGCAGTATGTCCAGAAAAAATGGACATACTGCACAAATAACTGGAGATTGAGATCTGACCTAAGCGTGCGCCGATTCCAGGCAGTAAAATCTTTCATCGCCATAGTCATTCGATTAAAAGGATTTGTCACATGGAATTTGGTCTTTTCTCCAATAGTCGCCGCTACAAACGACAGACGCACGAACAGTGGGCGGAGGATATCCGCGAAATCGTCGCGGCCGACAAGCTCGGGTTTTCGGAGGCGTGGATCAGTGAGCATGATTCGCCCGCCGAATTGATTATTTGCAAAGCGGCGGCGCTGACGGAAAAGATCAAACTTGGCTCGGCGGTGCGTCCGCTGCCCTATCACCATCCGTTTCAGTTGGCGATCGAGGCGAATGCCTGCGATCACCTCACTAATGGGCGCTACATGTTCGGCATGGGGTTTGGTTTTTATGCCGCGCATATGGAACGCAGGGGCCTGGATTTTTCCAAGGCGCGCGACATGATGCATGACTCCATCGATCTCATTCAAAAACTTTGGATGGCGAAGGAGCCGATCGATTACGACGGCCGCTTCTGGAAGGGCAGGGGCATGTTCGTGAAACCGCCCACCATGACGTTCCCGCATGTGCCGGTGGCGGTGGCGGTGAATAACACGCCTTCGACGGTTGAGCTAGCCGGGCAGCGCGGCTTTCAGGTGTTGACCTCCGATTTTATTAAGCCTGATCGCCTCAAGGGTTTTGCCGATGTTTTCGATGCCGCCACCAAAAAAGCGGGGCGCGCGCCTCAACGCTCCAAGTTCGGTGTGTGCCGTGTGGTCTATGTGGCCGAGACCGACGAGCAAGCGCGCAATGACATGCGCGCGTCGTACGATGAAATCGTCAAATGGGAAATCGTCAATACGCCGCATCATCAGCACGAGCGCGTACCCGACGGCGGGACGTTGGATGACATTACCTTCGATCAGCTGGTG
>JBJXEY010000445.1:0-3639 GCA_046153355.1 Burkholderiales bacterium | reverse complement strand
CACCAGGGTGACCGATAACAACGCGGCGCCCGCCATGGCGAAAGTTTTGGTGAACGCCAGCGGCGCGAACATGCGCCCCTCCTGCGCTTCCAGCGTGAACACTGGCAAAAACGACACGGTGATAATCAACAGACAAAAGAACAGAGCCGGGCCGACCTCGCGGCAGGCGGCGATGATGGCCTCCACGCGCGAGCCACCTGGCTCCAAACGCTCCAGGTGCTTGTGGGCGTTTTCGATCATTACGATGGCGGCATCGACCATGGCGCCGATGGCAATGGCGATACCGCCCAGACTCATGATGTTCGAGTTCAGGCCCAAAAGAGACATCGCGATGAAGGCCAATAACACGCCGATGGGCAGCATGACAATCGCCACCAGGGCGCTGCGCGCATGCATGAGAAACACCACGCACACCAGTGCCACGATGGCGGCCTCCTCGATTAGCGTGGTGCGCAGATTGTCGATGGCGCGATGGATCAAATCGGATCGATCGTAGACAGCTTGTATGGATACGCCCTCGGGCAGGCCGGGGGCGATTTGGGTGAGTTTCTCCTTTATATTTCCAATCACATTGAGCGCATTCTGGCCGTAACGCGCCATGGCGATGCCTGCCACCACTTCGCCTTCGCCGTTTAATTCGGCGATGCCGCGGCGCTCCTCGGGCACCAGCTCGACGCGTGCGATATCGCGCAACAGCACCGGCGTGCCGCCACTGGCGCTCACCACCAGGTTTTCGATATCGCCGATGCCGCGCAGGTAGCCCCTGCCGCGCACCACGTATTCGGTTTCCGCCATCTCGATGGCGCGCCCCCCCACATCGCGATTGCTGGAGGCGATCACTTCGTTAATTTTTTTCAACGGTATGCCATAGGCCTGCAGGCGGCGCGGGTCGAGCGTGACTTGATAACTTTTCACAAACCCGCCGACGCTCGCCACTTCCGCCACGCCATGCGCGCCGGTCAACTGGTAACGCACAAACCAATCCTGAATCGAACGCAACTCGGCGAGGGTGCGTTGTTTTGCGGTGACCACGTATTGATACACCCAGCCCACGCCGGTGGCATCCGGCCCCAGCGTGGGCGTGACGCCACGCGGCAATTTGCTCGAGGCGAAATTCAAGTACTCCAGCACCCGCGAACGCGCCCAATAGATGTCGGTGCCATCCTCGAAAATGACGTACACAAACGACACCGCGAAATTGGAAAAACCGCGCACCACCTTGGATCGCGGCACACTCAGCATCGCCGTGGTCAAAGGATAGGTAATCTGATCTTCCACCACCTGCGGCGCCTGTCCGGGATATTCGGTATAGACGATCACCTGCACATCCGATAAATCCGGCAGCGCATCGATGGGCGTACGAATGACCGCGTAAATACCCCAGGCGATGACGAAGATGGTGGAGAGCAGCACCAGAAAAACATGGCGCACGGACCATTCGATGAGGCGGCCAAGCATCTTCAGTGCCCTTGGTGCGGATTAACGGGCGCCTTGCCCTGCGCACCGCCGCCTGCCAGCGGCGTGGCGCTCGCTGCGGGCCGGCCAGCATTGGCGCGTGGCGGCGAATCAGCCATGGTTTGTCCAAACCCCGCGATGGCGGCGCGCAGATTGCTCTCGGCATCGATCAGGAAATTGGCGCTGACAACGACCTCCTCGCCCGCTTTGAGGCCTTGCAGCGCCTCAACATAGGCATCGCCGCGCAGGCCCAGGCGCACCTCACGTGGTTCGAAGCTTCCCTCGCCGCGCCGCACCAGCACCATCTGGCGGGTACCGCTGTCGAGCACTGCGGAATCCGGCACCGCGAGGCGCCGCCGCCCGTCTCCCGCGGCAAGCTCGACATTTGCGTACATCGAGGGCTTTAACAGCAGGCCCGGATTGGCGAGCTCGATTCGCGCGCGCACCGTGCGCGACTCCGCGTTCACGCTGGGGTAAATAAAAGCCACGCGGCCTTGAAACATGCGCTCCGGATAGGCATTCACGCGGATCTTCGCCACCTGGCCCATGCGCACCATGGCGATGTCCTGCTCGAATATATCCGCGAGCAGCCACACCGAGGAAAGATCGGCGATTTTGTAGAGTACCTCGCCCGGCATGAAGCGCATGCCCTGCACCGCGGGCTTGTCCACCACCACGCCACTGGCCGGCGAACGCAGGGTAATGGTGTTGCTCGCTCGGCCTTGTTCGCGCAGGCGCGTGAGTTCGGCCTCGTCGATATCCCAGTTGCGCAGCCGCTGCAAACTGCCCTCGACCAGATTCCGCATATTTGCCTGCATCTCGGGGCTGGCGTCTTTCAGCGCCTCCACTCCCCTCACCGCCACCAGGTATTCCTGCTGCGCGGCCACCACATCCGGGCCGTAGACTTCCATGAGCGCCTGTCCGCGTGTCACCGACTGAGCGGTGCTGGCCACCTGCAGGCGCTGAATCCAGCCTTCAAAACGCGGCGCCACCGTGTACTGCAAGCGCTCATCGACCTGAACCGTTCCCACCGCCCTGATGGCTTGCGAGAGGTCACGCAGCGCGACGGCTTCGGTTCGCACCCCCAGCCTTTGCATTTTCTCCGGACTGATTTTCACCCCCGGCCCCTGCTCAGTTTCGTCCTCATAGACCGGTGTGTAGTCCATGCCCATGGCGTCTTTTTTTGGCATTGGCGAGGTGTCGGGCAAACCCATGGGATTGCGGTAGTAGAGAATTTTTCTATTCGCCTCCGATGTCGAAGCCGCGGCCGCCTCGCTTTTGCCTATTGGGGTCTCGCCGACGCGGCTCTCACCGATGCGGCTGTCGCCGATACGGCCAACACCGATCTTGCCCTCGCCGCTTACCATGGCGCCCGGTTTGTTTGCGCCAAACCAATATCCCGCTGCCGTGGCGACGCCAAGCAGCACCAGCGCGGTCAATATCGAGATCAGGCGTTTCATCGCTTGTCTCCTCCCGTAGATACCGGTAAGTCTTCCGCCTGCCGTCCGATGAGCTGGTCGATTTCCGCGAGCGCCTTGTGTTGCGCCACCACCGCAGCCGCATGATTGATCTCAAAACCAAGCACCGCCATCTGGCTATCGAGAAGCATGGAGAAATCCACGCGATTCACCCGATAGGCGGCCAGCGCCGATTCCAACGCCAGGCGCGCCTGCGGCAGGATGCCGATCTCGTAGAGGCGCGCCGATTCGCGGCTCTGCTCGGCCACGGCCACTTGCTGGCGCAGCCGGGCGGTGAGTTCATTCTGCTGCGCCTGCAACAAACTCAACGCCTGTTTGCGTAGCGCCTGGGCTTCGGCAACCAACGGATCAAGCTTATTTTTACGCCACACCGGCAGGTTGATGGCCACGGTGAGGCTGAGCACCTCGGGCCGCGAGGTGTTGTCCACGGAGCGGTCCCGCTGGCCATAGGCAAGGCGCACATCGAAATCGGGGTAGTAATCTTTGCGTGCCAGTTCCAGGGATTTCTGGCTCTTGTCGATGAGCGTCTGCAAACCCAGCAGTTGCGGGCGATCACGAAGCGCGCCCTCGCGCAGTGTCTCGAATTGAAGTGTCACGCTTGCAAGGCGCGGTATCTCCGGGCGTATCGAACCCGCCTCGGCGCTGCGGCCCAGCACACGCAGCAGATCCGCCTCCATGGTGCGTCGCTCGCGTCGCAGGCGCAGCA
>JBJXEY010000426.1:0-6302 GCA_046153355.1 Burkholderiales bacterium | reverse complement strand
CGTCTCCAGTTAGCCCCTATGAAAAGTCAAAAGCCTCCCTCACCCGGCGCTGCGCGCCACCCTCTCCCGGAGGGCGAGGGTTTGTTCCCCTCGCCCTTCGGGAGAGGGGCCAGGGGTGAGGGAAGATTTTGATCTACTTTAGGCTGAATAGAGACAAGGCAGCAATGATAGCAGGCAGTAACCGTCGTCCGGATACTGCAGCGTGTTTGCGTACGGCCAGCCGATTTTTCGCCGCTTGCGCCTTCAGGCGCCGCACGGCGTTGACCGTTCTCCGCGCGGGGAATACATTGCCTGCTGCTCAAAGCGGGCGGTAATCTATCGACCCGACGGCTTGTTCACTGTCCGTGTATTGGATCACAGCTTATCCCAGGGAGAACGACATGGCACTTAACGCTTACCTCAAGCTGAAGGGACAGAAGCAAGGCGAGATCAAGGGGTCTGTCACGCAAAAAGGACGCGAGGGCAAGATCATGGTGATAGCAGCGCATCATGAGATCATCAGTCCGCGCGATGCCGCGTCGGGACAGGCGGCCGGCAAGCACCTGCATCATCCGTTTGGGATCACCAAGGAAGTCGACAGGAGTTCGCCGCTGCTCTACGCGGCGATGATCGGCAACGAGAACCTCACTGAATGGGAATTGCAATTCTGGCGGCCCGCAGCCACGGGCCTCGAAAAACAGCACTACAGCGTCAAACTCACCAACGCGCGCGTTGCCGACATCGCATTCACCATGCCCAATAACAAGAATCCTGAGCTCGCCAAACTGGTGGAGTACGAGGCGGTCGCCTTCACCTATCAGAAAATTCAGTGGACGTGGGTGGTCGGCGGCCTCACCGCCGCCGATGACTGGATGGTGCCGGTGGAACGTCGCCGCGGTCTGCGGCGAATATAATTTATTGCTTTAAATCAATAACTTACTATCTCTGAACGATCAGGTCGTCCACCGCCACCACACCCGATCCCTCTGCCTTGACCAGTGGCGGATTGATTTCCGCCTCTGCGATGCTGTCGATGAACGCCAGTTGCGAAAACGCACTCACGGTTTGCGCCAGCGCCGCGCAGTCGCCGCGTAGCATGCCGCGATAACCGCGGATGGTGGCGAGGCCTTTGACTTCGGTGATCATTTTCGCGGCATCGTTCACTGACACCGGCGCCAGCCACGCGGTGAAGTCCTTGTAGATTTCCGCCAGCACGCCGCCGATACCGAGCACCACTACCGGCCCCACCTGCGGATCGCGCTTGAAGCCAAGAATGATTTCGGCGAGGCCCTTTTCCATGCGCTGCACCAGGATGCCGTTGAGCCTGGCCGACGGATGCTTTTTGCCGACCCGGTCCAGGATTTCGCGCGCGGCGGTTTTTAGTGCGGCGGCATCGGCGATGTTGAGCTCTACACCGCCGACGTCGGTCTTGTGCGCGATGTCTGAAGTAATAGAAGTTGTTTGTAAACAATACATTAACAAAAATACATCAGCCTAACGGCACATATAATACAAAAATGTATTAATACAAAAATGTTGTGATACACTGAATATAAATTCACGGAGATTTCAAATGCGTCTCGGCTCGATTGCCACTGGTGCAGATTTTTTTGACCGCCGCACAGAATGTGAAGACCTCTGGCGCTATCTTGCCGATGATCACGTCGTCGTGAGTGGCCCGAGGCGCCTTGGCAAGTCGTCGATAGTCACGCGAGTGCGCGAAGAAGCTGAGGCTAAAGAATTGCTGGTCCAATACATCGACGTCGAGGGCATCAAGAGCGCCCAGAAGTTCATCGACTTGCTCGCAAGCCACTTTCCCGAAAATTTCGTTGCCCGCCATCTCAATTCCCTTGGCACGCACGCAAAACAGTGGCTAAGCCTGGTCAAAAAGGTTGATATCAAAGTGCCCGGCGGCATCGGCGGCGGTATCGAGTTCCAAGTCGGAGCTACGGCATCGTGGCAGACAGCCGCACTGGCGCTACAGCAACGGCTGACGGACGTGCCCGCACTGATATTCATAGACGAGTTTTCGGTCTTTCTCGAAAAGCTGCTTAAACAAGACGCAAAGGAGGCGGAATCCTTGCTCGCCTGGCTGCGCGCATGGCGCATTCGCCCTGGCGTCGCATGCCGCTTCCTGTTCACGGGCTCCATAGGACTAAACGCGCTCCTCGAATCGCACGGCTTGACGGCCTATTTCAACGACTGCGTTGACTATCGCGTGGGACCCTTCAAATCCCAGCCCGCCCGCGACATGATTGCAGCCTTTACGCGTGAATCGAAATGGACTATCGACGACACGTCTACCAACCACCTTTGCAATCGTGTCGGCTGGTTGTCACCTTACTACCTCTGTCTACTGCTTGATCAAACGATGCAAGCAGCGCGCGACCGCGTAGACGAAACCGCCACGCCAGAAACCGCGAGGAACACTCTCATTCAGGACGATATCGATGTTGCCTATGAACGGCTGATTTCCGCCCGGTCACGCTTCGTGCATTGGGATAAACGGTTGGAACGAATGCTCTCTCCAAATGACCTGACATTCGTCCGTCGGATATTGACTCTTATCGCTAGAAAACCCGAAGGACTGACGAACCGTCAACTTCATGCGCGCCTCGCAAAAATCGAACCTGATCCCGATAAACGAGCGTCGCGGATGCTGGACGCGCTGCGCAAACTGACCGAGGAGGGCTATATCAGCCCGCCTGACACAGGCGCACAAGTACGCTTCCTGTCGTTCCTCCTGCGCGACTACTGGGCGCGCAATCATGTCTGAAAATCCCTTTTCGGCCGCCGACGCCAGTCTGGGTAGCCACAGCGGCATATCCGCCGCCGCCAAGTACAACCCGCATCTGTGGAGCCCGGACGAGTTGCGCAATATTTTCGTGGTGCGGCAGCGCGAACTCGAAACCCTACTTCAGGCCTTGCGCGCGGCCTCCCCCAAAGCAGCGCCGCAACACATGCTTATTACCGGACAACGCGGCATGGGCAAATCCACCCTGTTACAGCGAGCGGCACTCGCAGTTGAGGACGACGCAGCACTGAATGAGAAATGGCTGCCATTGCGTTTCCCGGAGGAACAATACACCGTCAGCACGCCCGCGGAACTGTGGACCAACGTCATAGGCGCTCTCGCCGATAATCTGGATCGGCACGGGCAGCCCACGCAAGACATCGATGCTGATCTGGCAAGGCTGACAGCCAGGCCCGCCGCGCAGCGTGAAGACGACGCCTTGGCCTGGCTCAAGCAATGGTGTGCAACACATAAGCGCCGCTTGCTGTTGCTTATCGACAGCACTGATCTGCTGTTCGACAATCTGGCAGCGGGCGATGCCGGCAAACGCCGCAAGGCACGCGATGACGTATCGTCGGCATTGTGGCGCGTGCGCAAGACCTTGTCGCATTCTCCGCATTTACTGTGGCTGGGCGGTAGCTACCAGCCGCTCGAATCCCGTGCCTTGTACAGCGATGCGTTTCTGGATTTTTTTCAGCTCATCGAATTGAGGCCTTTGTCTTTGGCGGAAATGCAAACCGCGATCGAAGCCATGGCACGCATCTTCGGTGCTGGCCGTGGCTTGAAGGGCGCCGACGCGCAGACCGAGGTCAGAAACCTGCTGGGCGCGCGCCCGGAACGCCTGCGCGCCATGCGCCAGTTGACCGGCGGCAACCCTCGCACCACGGTGATGCTTTACGAGCTTTTTGCCGCCGGCGGCAAGGACAATCTGCGCGCAGACCTGGAACGGCTGCTGGACGCGATGACCCCGCTCTACAAGGCGCGCCTGGAAATTCTCGCGGACCAGCCGCGTAAGGTGCTGGCGCACGTCATGGAGCACTGGGCGCCGATCAGCACCAGAGCCTTGGCGGATGCAGCCACCCTGCCCGCAGGCACCGTGAGCGCCCAGTTGTCGCGCTTGGAACAGGAAGGCCAAATCGAAAAAGTCAGTCTCGGCGGCACCAAACGCTTCGGGTATCAAGCCAGTGAACGTTTTTTCAATATCTGGTACCTGATACGCAACGCGCCGCGCGGGGCACGCGTGCGCGTCGGTTGGTTGGTCGAATTCATGCGCCTTTGGTATAGCAGGGACGAACTTCAGGGACTTGCGCGGTTGCGCTGGACCGAGCACCGCGATGGACTGCACATCGATGACCCCGAACTGGAATACTCCCGCGCCATTGCCCGCGCAATGCCGGAAGACGAGCAGGATCGCCGCCTTCTCGATTGGGAGGTCTTTCGGCGCGCGAGAAACGGGCCTTCTTTTTGCGAATTGTATGAGTTGCAAGGTGAGGATGCCGACTATTCGTTACCGCACAACTACCTTGAACGATTGGATGCATTGCGCAACGCGTTGTGGTTGGCACCTATGCCCGAAGAAGAAAAGCCAGTGTGGACGCGTCTCATTACCACAGCGCTACATTTGACGCTTGCCGAAAAGGAAGCTTTGGCAAGAAATAGTTCGAGCTGGTCTACCGCAAAGCTGGCCGAGGTTGGACAGGAACTTGTGGTGAAACGGGAAGGAATCATTGCACTCCATAACCGAGCGAGCGTTGAACGGTTAGAAGAAGCCGTTGCCGAAGGCCGGTTTTTTCCAGATTGCCCGCAATCTGAGTTGGCGTACACGCAGATGCTCGACTGTTTTGAGTCGACTCCCTCTGCGTTTGCTGTTGCTTTAGTGCTACTCGCGAGCAGGCGTGGCGATGCGCCTGTGGAGAAGGCCTGCAAAAAGGCTATTGAACTTGCCCCAACCAACGCACGAACTTGGCGTATTTGGGGCGACTTGCTGCGCAAACTCAATCGCCACGAGGAAGCCGAAGTGGCCTACCGCAAGGCAATCGAACTGGATCCGAAATGGGCGTGGCATTGGATCGTCTTGGGCGACCTGCTCCGCGTTGCCCTGAAGCGTTACGACGAAGCCGAAGTAGCTTATCGCAAGGCCATCGAGCTTAATCCGAAATTGGCCTGGCCTTGGCGCGATTTGGGGATTCTGCTGAACATCGACCTGAAGCGCTACGAGGAAGCCGAGGCGGCTTATCGCAAGGCCATCGAACTTGATCCGAGATCGGCGTGGCCGTGGTGCGACCTGGGGAATCTGCTGCGCATTGACCTGAAGCGCTACGAGGAAGCTGAGGCGGCTTATCGCAAGGCCATTGAATTTGATCCGACATGGGCAAGGCCGTGGGCCGCGTTGGGTGAACTATTGCGCGTTGATCTGAAGCGTTACGACGAAGCCGAAGTGGCCTACCGCAAGACCATCGAGCTTGATCCGAAGTCAGCATGGCCGTGGGGCACATTGGGCGATTTGTTGCGCGTTAATATGAAACGTTACGAGGAAGCCGAGGCAGCCTATCGTAGGGCTATCGAGCTTGCTCCAAAATCGCCAGATATATGGAACACCTTGGGCGATTTGTTGGGCGATAGGCTCGCCCGCCACGATGACGCCGAGTTCGCTTATCGGAAAGCCATGGAATATGATCCTTCCCACCCCTTCCCAGTCGCGAATTTGGCGCGCTTACTGGCGAAACTGGAACGAAACGACGAAGCCAGCGTACTGTACCGGCAATCGCTGACTTTGGTTTCCAAAGACAACGACAATCTGCGCCTGCAAGCACATTGCTGGCTGGGCAATAGCGACCTGGCACTGCAGGCATTGGATGCGCTGACGGATCAAGCCAGCAAGGGTGATCAGGTCGCCTTCTACCAACTTAATGAACAGTGTTTCGAGTGCAACGCCATTGGTTTGTCCAAAGCACTGGTCGCTTTGATGGCGCGTAGCCGCAGTGCAGACTTCCTGCAGCCTTTCGCATTGGCGTTGCGCGCCGCCAGTGGCGATAAGGATGCGTTACTGGATGTTGCGGTGGAGGTGCGCAGCATGGCGGAGGAGGTGCTGGCGCAGATCAACGGTAGTTGACGCTGCTCCCCTATGAATTGCTGAGCCTTCCCCGCCTTAAAAATCCTTTAAAATCAATATGTTACGAGGTAGTCATTGGGCAATTAAACCATCCACCGCGACCACACCCGCGCCTTCGTTCTTGACGATCAGCGGATTGATCTCCGCTTCGGCAATGCTGTCGATGAACGCCAGTTGCGAAAACGCACTCACGGTTTGCGCCAGCGCCGCGCAGTCGCCGCGTGGCATGCCGCGATAACCGCGGATGGTGGCGAGGCCTTTGACTTCGGCGATCATTTTCGCGGCGTCTTCCACCGACACCGGCGCCAGGCGCGCGGTGAAGTCCTTGTAGATTTCCGCCAGCACGCCGCCGATACCGAGCACCACCACCGGCCCCACCTGCGGGTCGCGCTTGAAGCCGAGAATGATTTCGGCGAG
>JBJXEY010000416.1:0-15076 GCA_046153355.1 Burkholderiales bacterium | reverse complement strand
AGCAACGCCGGGGTAGGCTTGGGTGGATTCTCCAATAGCTTCAACACCCGCGTGGCATCGCGCCGCGAAACAACGATGCGTTCACTCTGATCGACAATGCGCCGCGCGGCGGGCAGCGCGGATCGCATGATAAAACTGGTGACATCCAGCCGTTCATACGCGGCCGCGCTCGCCAGGAGTTGCTTTTCCTCCGCCGTTGCGCGCAGTTCAATGCGATCGCCACGCGTCGCTGTGTTAGTTGCCGAATTCGCAGTCATAAGTGTCCCCGTTGCTCTCTCTGAATGACGCCGCTATTTTACTGCACGGACAATATCCGTACGAACAATTGTGCGATCAATGGGCGCCACTCGCATACTTTGGAGAATGAATTAGGCCCGCACACCGACACTTTGCCAATCACCCTTACAATTCATGGCGAACACTAGCCGTGTGAAAGAAACGAATTGAATTCGCCTCCCAAAATTGCCATCCGCAACCTTTCCAAAATATTTCGCCCCGCACGTGGCGCGGCGGTCGAGGCATTGCGCAGTATCAATCTCGAAATCGGCGATGGCGAGTTTGTCACGTTAATTGGTGCGAGCGGCTGCGGAAAGACCACGCTGTTACGCATCATTGGTGATTTCGAGCAGGCGAGTGAAGGTTATGTCGAAATTGCCTCCACGGCGGGTGAGCGCGATCTGGTGACCTCCACCGTGTTTCAGGAGGAATCGGTGTTCCCGTGGTTGGATGTCGAAGGCAATGTGGAATATGGGCTTCGCATTCGCGGCATGGCCAAGGCAGAACGCCGCGAGATCGTCGATCACTTCATCGACAAGGTTGGGCTCACGGCGTTCAAACATGCCTACCCGCCGCAATTGTCCGGCGGCATGCGCCAGCGTGTCAGCGTGGCGCGGGCCTTCGCCAATGGACCCGAAGTGCTGTTGATGGATGAGCCCTTCGGCGCCCTGGATGAACAGACGCGCATCGTTCTGCAGCAGGAGGTATTGCGTCTATGGAACGAACACAAACGTACCGTGGTGTTTGTGACGCACAGTCTGGATGAGGCGATCACGCTCTCGGATCGAATTATTGTGTTGAGCGCGCGGCCTGGGCAGGTGCGCGCCGATATTCGCGTGGAGATCGATAGGCCACGGCCGGTGAGCACGTTGCGTGCCCATCCGCAATACGCGGAGTTATATCAACGGCTGTGGAGCTTGATCGAAGCCGATATCGAGCGTTCGCAACCGGGGGTGACGGCATGAACGGCTCCAACCAAGATGACAAAGAAAAAGTGCTTGGGGAACGCCAAGCGACCGCTGCTCAAAAGCTGATTCGCCGTGGCGAAAATACCGGTCAGCACGAATGGACGGCGCGCGCGCAGTGGTGGCTGCGGCTCATCTCGCCATTTTTACTGTTGGGTACTTGGGAGTTGCTGGCGAAGTTGGGCGAGCTTGATGTGCGTTTCTTTCCGCCGCCCACTGAAATTGCCAAGTCCGCGGTTGCGGTGGTGCAGGATGGGTCGCTATGGAAGGCAAGCGCTGATACCTTGCGTCGCTTAGCCTGGGGATATGGCGTCGGTGCGCTCTCCGGGATTATTGTTGGTCTTTGGCTGGGTCTCTCAACCTGGTTTCGTGCACTGGTTGAGCCGTGGATTCAAATTACCTATCCCATACCCAAGCTCGCGTTATATCCGCTACTTGTTTTGATTGTGGGTTTGGGCGAGATGCCCATCATTGTTCTACTTGCGATCGGGGTGTTTTATATCGTCGCCATCAATACCATCGCGGGGGTGTTGTCGATTCGCAAAGTGATTCTCGATGTGGGTCGCGACTGCCGCGCGAGCTTCATGCAATCGTTTATCACCATAGCGTTGCCCGCCTCGATGCCGCATATCTTCACAGCCCTTGAGATTTCCCTGGGAATTGCCTACATCATTCTCATTGGCGCCGAATTCGTCGGCGCCAAATCGGGCCTGGGTGCGATTATCTGGTCGAGCTGGCAGTTGTTCGATGTCGGGCCGATGTATGTGGCCATTGTGACGGTGAGTATCCTGGGTTACTTTTCGGTTTTGCTTACCCGTTGGCTGGGCGATTTTCTGATGCCTTGGCGCCGCACTCACGGTTAACACCAAGTATTTTTCATTCCCATCGAGGAGAAATGATGCGTTTTATCCCTAAACTCGCCGCCGCGGTTCTCGTGGCGACGGCACTAAATTCCAGCGCGGTATTCGCCCAGGCACCACTAAAAAAGGTCAACGTCGGTGTTCTCTATCTGGTGGCTGATGCAGGTCTTTTCATCGCCAAGGATCGAGGCTACTTCGCCCAAGAGGGGCTTGATATCGAATTCACGCGCTTTTCAAGCGGCGGGGATGTGGTGGCGTTGCTGGCGACCAATCGCCTCGATGTAGGCAGCGGTAGCGCCACGCCGGGCCTGTTCAATTCCTATATTCGCGGCGCGGTGGCGCCCATCGTTAGCAGCAAAGCCATTCTCTCCAAGGATGATCTGACCGGCAGCGCGCTGGTGGTACGCAAAGACTTGATCGACAGCGGTCGCGTGAAAACCATGGCCGACCTCAAAGGCATGCGCGTGGTGGTCAATAACATTCAATCCACCTCAATTAACTATGTGTTGCGCGCCATTGCTCGCGATGGTCTGGGCAAAGACGATGTCAATTTGATTGAGATGCCTTTCGAGCAATTCATCCCGGCGATGCAAAAACGCGCGGTGGATGCGGTGATGACCTTCTCGCCGCTCACCAACACCATCGCTGATCGTATGAAACTCGGTGTGGCGATGCCCGGCAGTTCCACCGGGATCACTTCGCCTGGGGGCACCGCCAATATGATGTTTTACTCCGGCGCGTTCGCCAAGTCAGATGTGGCGCGCGCTTTCATGGTGGCGCATCTCAAAGGCATGCGCGATTACAAACGCGCAATCTTCGATGGCAAGGGTGATCGCAATGCCACCTGCGCACTGATCAATAAACACCTGCCCTTCGTGCCGCCGGATTGCGCCGGGATCTCCATGTCGCACGCCGATGCCGACGGCGCGGTCAATTTGAAATCGCTGGAAGAGTTCCAGGAAGAATGGGTGAAATGGGGCCTGATGCGCGAACGCGCCAATATCGCCGCCAACGTGAATATGGAGTTCACCAACTTCGCGGTCAATCGTCTCGGAAAATATTGATCAAAAGCAGGCGCTGCTTCAAAGGAGAATCTCAATGGGTAATGTAGATACCGTATTCAAAGGCAATGCCGATCGCTTGAAACGCCGCGTCCCCGCCGGGGAACTGGTGACGCCCGAGCGCTTTGCCAAAGAACGCGAAAAAATCTTTCGCCGCTCCTGGATGCTAATGGCCACCGAGGCCGAGATCCCGAATAAAGGTGATTACGTCGCACGTCCTATGCCAACTTTGGATATTTCTGTGCTAATTGTGCGCGGTGCAGATGGAGTTGTGCGCGGATTTCATAACATTTGCACGCACCGGGGTAATAAGCTCGTGCCCGAGGGCGAGGGAAACGCGCCGCATTTCACTTGCCGTTTTCATGGCTGGGCGTTTCGCAACGAAGGCAGCCTGGCGGTGGTTACCGATGAGGGTCAGTTTCGCGATCTGGATAAATCGATTCTCAACATGAAGCCCATCGACACCGAAGTGTGGAACGGACACGTGTTCATGTATTTCGGTGCAGGCCCGCACGAGACGGTGCGCGAGTGGCTGGGGCCGATGTACGACCAGTACGACGGTTATTTTGAGCAGCACAAGAGCATCAATAGCCGCCGCGTGGAAGTGCGCTGCAACTGGAATTTGGCGATCAACGCCTTTATGGAGGGCTATCACACCCTGTATATCCACTCTAAGTCGGTGCCTGATTATCAAGGTGGCCCTTCCAACCCCGAGCGGCATCGCCCTTTCATGGAAATGTTTGAGCGCAATATTCGCTATTCCGCGCCTTCCAACCCGCATCACAAACAAACGCGCGCCGAAACCGTGGCGTGGAAGTACGGCCGCCAGGCGCTGCCCGCCTTCGATGGCGATATGACCGGCATGCCACCGGGCATCAACCCGGCGCGGGCGAAGAACTGGGCCTTCGATGTGGTGCAGTTCTACCCCAATACGGTGATGATCCTGGGCAATTCATTTCATATTGACTTGAGCTTTTGGCCGATTGATGAGAACCATTCTTTGCTCACCGGCGCCAACTACATGTACCCGGCCAAGGATCTGGGCGAGCGCCTGTCGCAGGATTTTGTGATGAGCCGCGGGCGCTTCGTGGTGAGGGAGGACTTATCCACGTTGGAGGCGCAGCACGCCGCGTTGAAATCTGGGGCGCTGACGCACTTTCAACTCTCACAGCAAGAGACCGCGTTGCAACACCACTATCGTGTCGCCGCCGATTTGCTGGGCGATTAAGGTAGGTCGAAAAGGAAGTCAAACATGAACGAAATCAAATTCCCCGCAGGCTTCGAGAACCTCGCGCGCTTCGCACCCGACTGGGTGCTGCACGATCCGATGGAAAAGCAAGCTAAACGCGCCGAGCGTTCACTTGCTGCGGTCAAAGCGTTCAATGACGATCTCTATCCCGAGATCGATCGCATCATCGGCTATTTAAAAACGCGCCCAATGGACAATCTCTCGGATGAGGATAAGAACTTATATCGCCTCGCCGCCACTTGGATGGAAATGTCGCATCCAGTAGATCTACGTTGGAACGACACCGATGAGCGCGATGTGTTTCCTTTCGAGCGCATTCACCTGATTGAGCCATCACCGGCGGATTGAACGCAGCCACTTCCATGCGCGGGCGATGCCGTGTTCCAGATCGTCCACGTAAGCGTACACCACCGGAATCACCAATAAGCTCAGTAGCGTTGAGGTGATCAAGCCGCCGATTACCGCCGTGGCCATGGGGCTGCGAAACGACGGGTCGGCCATGCCATGGCCCAGGGCGATCGGCAACATGCCGGCGCCCATGGCAATGGTGGTCATGACAATCGGCCGTGCACGTTTGTGGCAGGCATCCTTCAACGCATCCAGGCGCGACATGCCGCGATCGCGGCGCGCCATCACCGCGTACTCCACGAGCAGAATCGAGTTCTTCGTCGCGATGCCCATCAGCATGATGAGACCGATGAGAGAGGGCATGGAAAAACTTTTACTCGCCGCAAGCAGGGCGACGAAAGCACCACCCAACGACAAGGGAAGTGCAACAAGAATGGTGGCAGGTTGCAAAACGTCTTTGAACAACAGCACCAGCACCACGTAAATACAAAGTACGCCAGCGAGCATGGCGAAGCCAAAGCTAACAAAAAGTTCCCCCATTACCTCAGCGTCGCCCAGATTGGTCTGCCGCACGCCGATGGGCAGGTTCTTCATGCTGGGCAAGTTCTGCGCCGCTTCGCTTACCTTTCCCAGTGGCTCCTCGGAGAGCTCGATCTCAAAGGAAACATTGCGCGAACGGTCATAGCGGTTGATAACCGCCGGACCGCTGGCAAGCTCGAGCGTTGCGACTTGACCCAGCATTACCGCAGGCGCACCGGGGCGCGAACTGGGCACCGCCAATCGTTCCAGTGTCGCCAAGTTTTCTCTTGCATCGCTCGACAAGCGCACCACTACCGGAATCTGACGCTCGGCAAGGTTGATTTTGGGTAGCGAGATGTCGTAATCACCCACAGTGGCGATGCGCAAGGTGTCGCCGATGGCGGCAGTGGTAACGCCCAGATCCGCAGCGCGGGCGAAATCCGGACGCACTGCCAGTTCAGGGCGCACCAGGGCGGCGCTCGAGGCAACACTGCCAATACCGGGAATGGTGCGAAGATCTTTCTCCACGGCGTGCGCGGCTTGGTCAAGCGCGGCGGGGTCATCACCGGTCAATACCATGATGTATTTTTCGCCGGTGCCACCCATGCCAACCTTGGTGCGCACGCCGGGCAATTCGACCAGTACCTCGCGCAGGCGCTGTTCGATGACTTGCCGACGCACCGGGCGATCATCGCGTGCACTGAGCCAAAGGGTGAGGGTGGCCTTACGTACTTCGGCCAGACCCTTGGGCGCGAAAGGATCGCCACCGGCGCTACCACCACCCACGGTGGTGTAGATACTTTTCACATGTTCGACTTTGGATACCAGTTCGCGCGCCCGCTCCGCCATTGCTTCGGTTTGCGCAAGCGTTGACCCAGGGGCAAGTTCCACATGCACCTGCGTTTGCGAGGTGTCATCTGGTGGAATGAAACCGGTGGGAAGCAGCGGGATGAGCATAATCGAGCCGGCAAAAAAGGCCAGAGCCGCGAGCACCGTCATGAATCGGTGATGCAGGCACCAGTTGCTGAGGCGCATATAGGCGCGCATCACCGCACCATCGCCCTGGTATGCGCCAGTAGCCTTCATCATGTAGGCGGCCATCATCGGCGTTAGCATCCGCGCCACCAGCAACGAAGCGAACACCGCGAGCGATGCCGTCCAACCGAATTGTTTAAAGAACTTGCCCGGTATGCCACTCATGAAAGCGGTGGGAAGAAACACCGCAATGAGAGTGAAGGTGGTGGCGATCACCGCCAGGCCAATCTCATCGGCGGCTTCCATCGCCGCTTGAACTGGCGATTTGCCCATGCGCAAGTGGCGCACGATGTTCTCCACCTCGACAATGGCGTCATCCACCAGTATCCCCACCACCAAGGAAAGGGCTAGTAAGGTCACCACGTTGATGGAAAAGCCCAACAAATAAATACCAATAAACGCCGGGATCACCGATAAAGGCAATGCCACCGCCGAAACGAAGGTGGCGCGCCAATCGCGCAGAAACAACCACACCACAATCACCGCGAGAATCGCGCCTTCATATAACAAGTACAACGAGCCTCGATACTCCTCGGCCACTGGTGTGGCGAAATCGAAGGCTTCGGCAAGCGCTATGTCCGGCCGCGATTCTTTTAGCCGCGACAAAACCTGGCGCACGCCATCGCCCACTTCCACTTCGCTCGCGCCACGGCTGCGCGACACCTCAAACCCAACCACAGGTTTGCCATCGAGGAACGCCGAAGAACGGCGCTCGGCTACGGTGTCTTTGACGGAGGCAATCTGATCCAAACGCACTCGACGCCCATCAGAGAGTGAGATCTCGATCGCGCCCAAATCCTCGGCCGTCTGCACCGTGGCAAGGGTGCGTACCGGTTGCTCGCCGCCGGCCAAATCGGTGCGACCACCGGCACTTTCTTGCTGAATGAGACGTAGTCGTCGCGACACATCAGCGGCTGTGGTTCCCAGCGCCTGCATCTTGGCGGGGTCGAGTGTGATACTCATCTCGCGCGACACGCCGCCAACCCGGTTTACCGCGCCCACGCCGCGCACCGCCAGCAACTGGCGCGTCAACGAGTTGTCGACATACCAGGAGAGGGCTTCTTCATCCATACGTGACGAAGAAATCGCATAGGCAAGAACCGGTAAGGCCGCAAGATCAAGCTTGGTGATCACCGGATCGCGAAGATCTCCGGGCAAATCGGCGCGCACCCGTGACACCGCCGAGCGCACATCATCGAGGGCCTCCTGCACTGGTTTCTCCAGCAGAAACTCGGTGGTGATGGTGACCCCGCCGTCCTGCACCTTGGTGTAGATGTGTTTTACCGCCTGCAAGGTGGCGATGGAATTCTCAATCTTGCGTGCGACGTCGGTTTCCAACTGCGAGGGCGAAGCGCCGGGCAGGGAGGCGCTCACGGTAATAGTGGGCAGGTCGAGGTCTGGATAGTTCTGTACCTTCATCATTTGAAACGAAGCGATGCCGCCCGCACACAACAGCACAAACACCATTAACGACGGCAGCGGATTGCGGATCGACCAGGCGGAAACGTTCACTTCGCCACCACTCGCACCAGATCGCCGTCGGCGAGGAACGCCGCGCCCGAGGCAACGACACGCTCGTTGCCGGTGAGCGCGCCCAAGACTTCGACACGCTCGCCTGCGCGTCTGCCCAGGGAAATTTTCACCTGCGTGGCGCGATTGTTCGCGCCCACGGTAAACACATAGGAAAAGCCATCACGCAGCGAAATTGCCGCCAGTGGCACAGTGAGCGCACTCGCGGCACCAGTGGCGATATCGCCACGCGCGAACATGCCCGCCTTGAATTGCCCGCCGCGCATCGCGCCCGCAGGCAGATCGACATACACCAAGGCATTGCGTGTCTGTGGATCAACCGTGGGCGCGACCATGCGCACCCGGCCCGACACCATTGCACCCGTGGCCGAGGTCACGTTCACCGTTTGGCCGGCGCGAATGCGCGCTACTTCACCCGAGGTCACCTCGGCACGCCACTCCAGGCGATCACCGCGTATCAGGCGAAACAACTCTTGGCCGGCCGCAACCACCGCGCCCAGGGTGGCGCCACGCGCGGAGATACTGCCGTCATCGGGTGCCGTCACGGTGGTGTGTTTGAGGCGAATCTCCTGTGAGAGCACTTGCGCTCGCGCCGCCAATAGCCGTGCTTCAAGGGTTTTCTCTGCGGTGAGTAATTGCGCGATTTGCTGTTGGCTCAATGCCCCGTTACTTTGAATCTCGCGCGCCCGTGCCGCGTTGACGCGTGCGTCGGCGAGCGACGCTTCCACCTCGGCAAGCGAGGCTCGCGCCTGGGCAAGATCGGCTTCCACCGACTCTGCGGCAAGCATTGCCAGCACTTGGCCGCGAGTGACGCTATCGCCAACATTGACGCGCACCTCGGTAATCCGCAGACCACCGGTCTCTGCGCCAACACTGGCTTCCTGCCACGCGGCGATGCTGCCTGCCGCTTGCACCACATGCGGGATATCAATGCGCTGTGGCGCAATCAGATTGACCGAGAGCGCCGGTTTACCAGCGGGTTTGTCCTGGGCGTTGCCGATGGGCATTGACACCAGAATAGGTGCAAGTAGCGCGAACAAAACGCCCGCCGCTACGGGCTTCGAATTGAGAATAGTTTTCATGGTGTGTGTTCGGTCGATTCGAGATTGGATAACGCCAAGCCGGCCTCGGGCGCAAGCGAACCAGTTGGTGCGGAAATCGGCTGCGACGCTGAATCTTGGGCACGCTTGGGACTATCGGCCTCCCATCCACCGCCGACAGCTCGATATAGGGCGATCCATGCGGCGACTCGCTCCTGCGCAAGGGACACTAGGCTCACTTCGGCTGCGAGCGCCAGACGACGCGCTTCTTCAAGTTCGAGCGCACTACCCAGTCCGACCCGAAACATGTTTTCCGCTGCCACGAAATTGGCGCGATAGGCGCGCGCCACGTTTTGCGTTTCGACTTCGCGTGAAGTGTTGCTAGCCAAGCGCACCAGCGCCTCTTCGACTTCGCGCACCGCATTGCGCACCTTGGCGCGGTATACCGATTCGGCGGCGGCGTATTGCGCGCGCGCTGCGTCAACATTGGCTTGGCGTCTACCGCCATCGAGTAGGGGTAGTTGCAGCGAGGGTCCGATGGACCAGGGCGTGAGCGACAAGGCCGGCGTAGTACCGACTTGAATACGCGTGGCAAGAATATTTCCCGATAACGTCAAGCGCGGATAACGATTGGCTTCGTTGGCGCCGATCTCGGCGCTGGCGGCGGCAAGCTGACGTTCGGCGGCAGCGATGTCGGGGCGCTGCGCGATAACCCGCGCCGGCACGGCATCGATGGAAATGCGCGTGGGTTCGGGTAGTTTGGCCGCAGCGGATACGTTGCCCATAAGCACCGCGCGCATTGCAGGCTCATCTATAGCGGTGAGCGCCACCAGTCCTTTAATGCCGATATCGCATTGCGCACGCCGTTGCAAAAGAGCGCTCGCGGCATCGGCGGCGGCGCCTTCTGTTAACGCGGCCGTGGTGTTCGAGAGCAAGCCGGCTTTGGCTGCGCCAGCGCTAATGCGGGCGGTCTGGGCGCGCGAGCGCGCCTCGACAGCATTTTGTGAAACCAATACTTCGCAATAACGAAACCCCAGGTAGGCATTGGCCACCTCAGCGGCGAGCGACACCCGCGCTTCGTGCCAGGTGGAAATGTTGGCTTGTAAACTTGCCTCGCGCGCTTCGCGTTCGCGCGCCAAGCCGCCAAAAAGATCGATCTCCCAGGCAGATTGCACCCCCAACTGTTGCTGTGTGCGCAGCGCCAGCGGACCACCCAGGGTAAATGCGGAGCGATTGGAAGTTGCGATGCCATCCAGATTGGGATTGCCGGCCACGCCTGCCGCGATTGCTTCGGCGCGGGCGCGCTCGATGGCCGCCGCCGCTTGCGCCACGTTGCCACTTTGCGCCTGTGCCGCAGCGATCAGTGCATCCAGCGTGCGATCGTTAAATTGCGCCCACCACTGCGCCAGGCTTTGCGTGCTGCCTTGGTGTGGCGTTTGTCCAGGTTGCAAGGGTGCATGCCAGGTAGCGGGGGCTTTGGCATCAGGCTGCTCGTAATTAGGGCCAACCGTGGCAAATAAACCGCCGGCGCAACCGGTCAGCAGCGGCAGGCAAGCCGCCGTTAGCCGCAAAAGCCGCGCGCCGTGGCATTGGCGCAAAAATCGATATGACGATTGCACGCGAGGGTTTAGCAAAAGCGGTCTCATTTACTTGTCCTTGCCATCTTGCGCCGGCGCGTTCTTTCCGCCTCGATCATGCCCATCGCATACACCGCCAGGCGCTCGGCCAGGGTGTCTATAGCGCGCGGCGTGGCCAGCACGCCTGGCGCGATCTGGTCAATGATGTTTTGTCCGACGAAAAAATGCACTGCTACACCAATGATGCAAAAACTCAGGCGCTGCACATCCAGATCGGCACGCTCCAAGCCAAGATCCGCGACGATCATTTTCACCAACTGCGCATGTTCGGGCTTGATCTCCTGATTGATCGCTTCATCCCATGCGCCGGTGGGTTCAATCATTTCGCGAAAATGCAGCTTCATCATCTGACGCGAATCTTCGCCGGCCTTGAGCGGCGCGAGAAAGCGGCGGAAAAATGTCTCCAACGATTCCCGCGACAATTTCGCCCCAGGCTCGAAACAGCCGCGCGGTTTACGGTCGCCCGGCGCTGTATCAATCGGGCCGATCATGGGCTCGCGCACAGCGGCGCGATATAGACCGAGCTTGTCGCCAAAGTAATAACGGATAGAGGCGAGATTCACCCCCGCAGCCTGGCAAATGGCGCGGGTGCTGGCGCCCCGATAGCCTGACTTCGCGAATAGGCGCAGCGCGGTGCGCAGCAGGCAGGCGCGCGCCTCCACGCCGTCCGCGCGACGCGTGGTGGGCGTTGCGGGCGAGATAGGTGAGGCGGATTTGGGCGCGGCGATGCTCGATGCCATAGGAAGTTAACTCTGGGGATCTAAATCAATCGAATGATTGAATTTAAAGAGTAACAACCGGCATGTCAAGCGCGATCCGGGCCTGGCCAGGGTCGTTTGCTTTTTGGTTCACACGCCGTGGTGGGCGCGTCGCCTAAATTGCGCCTGACAGGTATAGTCCGCGCCGGTCGATGGCGGTGGGCGTCATCTGGCTGCCCCGCGAAGCGTCGCGCGCGGCTAACTTGTCAATCCATCCTTTGCTTGTGATCCCCAACGGGAAAAGCCAAAAATGAGCGGTGATTCGTGAGCGGTAGTTCGATTCGCTTCGGCGCTCTGTTGTTGCGCTACTTTGGCGTCACGGTGGCGGTGGTAATGCTCGCCTTGGGCGGGTTTTCCTACATTGGCGTGGGTTGGCTTGCGGTGGAACTCAGCGACGACCTGGGCGAGCGTGCCGCGCAACTGGTGCAGTCGCGCACCTACCAATATATCGACGACGCTGGCGCCGCGGTGCGCATCATCGGCGGTTTTCAGCAAAGCGAAGCCGACCTGGGCAAAAACGTCGCCGAGGACCATCAGGCCTTGTGGCGCCTGCTGTGGTCGGCGCTACGCGACACGCGTTCGATCGAAACTCTCTATGTCGCCGATATCCAGGGCAATTACGTGCAGGTGCGGCGCGAGCCGGAGTGGGCCACGCGCCTCATAGACCGCCGCGAAGGCAAGGATCTGGGGCGTGAAATCTGGGTGAAACGCGACGAGTCGTACCGTTCAATAGGCGAAGAGCAACACGACGGTAAGTTCGACCCGCGCATGCGACCGTGGTTTCGCGATACCCGCGTCGAAAAATCCACTTATTGGTCCGAGGTATTCATATCGACTACTTCAAAGCAAGCCGTGGTCGCGGTGACTTATCCGGTGACAGACGGGCAAGGAAAAATATCCCGGGTGATAGGCGCAAGCGTGCCCCTGGAGCGGTTGAGTCGCTTCGTGGTGCAGTCAAGGCCCACCTGGTCTTCCATTGTGCTGTTGGTCAACCAACGCGGCGAAGTAATGGCCAACGCCATAGGCGGGGGAAGCCGGCCGGTGATGAAGGACGACAAATTGGCCACGGTCGATGACCTGGGGGTGCGCGGATTGGGCGATGCGCTGCGCGAAGTTCAACAAGGCAAACTCTCCCCGGTGGCGGTAAATATCGCCGGGCAGGCGTATCGCGCGCATCTAAAACCCTTTTCTGGCTACGACTGGTCCGTCGTGGTGTTGATACCTGACGCCGACGCGCTTGATCAATTGCGTAATTTGTTGGTCATCGCGCTGCTAGTGATTGCGGCGGTGTTGCTTGCCGCGGTGATTGCATTGTTGCGCTTGTCCGAGACCTTGTCCCGACCTCTGGCAAGACTGGCCAAGGAAGCGGAACAGATACGTGCCTTTGAGCTGGATGCGTTCAAGGGCGTGCGTTCGCGCATCACCGAAGTGGCGCAGTTAAGCGGCGCATTGAGTTCCGCGGTCGAGGCCTTGAAAGGTTTTAAACGTTATGTGCCGGCGGATCTGGTGCGGCAATTACTTACTTCGCCAGAGTTCGCGCGCGTCGGCGGGCGCGAGGCGGAACTGGCGGTGATGTTTACCGACATCTTTGGTTTTACCGCCATCGCGGAGAAACTCTCGCCCAAGGAGTTGCTTGGCCAGATCTCCGAATATCTGGAATTGATGACCGGCGTGATCATGAAACACGGCGGCACGGTGGATAAATACATCGGCGATGCGGTCATGGCTTTTTGGGGGGCGCCGCAAGAGGTGGCCGATGGCCCGCGGATGGCATGTCAGGCGGCGCTCGAGTGCCAGGTGCGCCTGGTTGAGCTCAATGCGCGCTGGGCCAAAGAAGACCGGCCGCAGCTGATCACCGGTATCGGCATCAATGTCGCGCGCGTGGTGGTGGGCAATTTTGGCTCTTCCGATCGCCTTAATTACAGCCTGCTTGGCGATGGCGTGAATCTGGCCGCGCGTCTAGAGAAACTAAACCGCGATTACGGCACGCGCATTTTGATTTCGGATGCCACGCTAGAGAAAATATCGGACAAGTTTGACACCCGCTTGGTCGATAGCGTGCAGATCAAAGGTCGCACGCAGACGGTGAAGGTGTTCGAATTATTGGCTGAAAAAACGCCAGGCTAGCGCTACTTCAGTTCCACCGTGATTATTCCGGCAGCAAGCTTCACCTGACCTGCAACCGAAGATCGATCGAAGCAGGATTTCGAATTGAGTAACATGGCGATCCATAGCTGAGGGGCACAACTATGAAATCAAGCGGACTATTTCCCGGCTTCATACAACACCGTGTTGAGGTGGGTGATCCAGGCGAAAACGTCACTATCCATTGCGAAGTGGGCGGCAATGGCCCTGCGTTGCTATTGCTGCACGGTTACCCGCAAACGCATGTCATCTGGCACAAGGTGGCGGGTAAGCTTTCCCAATCCCATACCGTGGTGTGCGCCGATTTGCGCGGCTATGGCGATTCGAGCAAACCTCCTGGCACGCCCGATCACGCCAACTATTCCAAGCGAACCATGGCGCGCGACCAAGTGCGGCTGATGAAGGCCTTGGGGCATAAGCAATTTGCGGTGGTGGGTCACGATCGCGGTGGCCGCGTGGCGCATCGCATGGCGCGCGATTTTCGCGATGTGGTGGAGAAACTCTGCGTACTTGATATCTCGCCCACGCTCACCATGTATGAAAACACCACCATGGAATTCGCGCGCGCCTACTACCACTGGTTTTTCCTAATTCAGCCGGCGCCATTCCCCGAGACGCTAATTAAGCACGACCCGAAGTACTACCTCCCCTGGACCTCCGGTGGCCGTCACGGCAAAACCAATGCCTACACTGCGTCCGAGGCCATTGCCGAATATGAACGGTGTTTTTGTGATCCCGCTGCCATTCATGCCTCCTGCGAGGATTACCGCGCATCCGCGAGCGTAGATCTGGAACATGACCGTGCCGATCTTGCCGATAAGCTTCGCTGTCCCTTGCTGGCCTTGTGGGGAGAGAAAGGTGTAGTGCATCGCTTATTCAACCCGATCAAGGATTGGAGCGCGGTGGCCAACGAGGTTCGCGGCAAGGTTTTACCCTCTGGGCATTTCATTCCCGAAGAGGTGCCTGAGTTGCTGCTGGCGGAGTTGATCCCGTTTCTAGCGAAGTGACAGGTTTTCAATTGCGTCGCAATCAACGCTGTCCTACGGGGTGCAACGATGCCAAAAAGTTCTCTCTCTATCAATAAGGAGTCCACGTGAATCCAGGTCTTCCCTATGCGTTGATACTTGCGGCTGCGCTGTTTGCGCCCATCGACAAGGCTGCTGCCCAAACGTGGCCGGCCAAACCGCTACGCATCATTGTCAATGTGCCGCCGGGTGGCGGCATCGATCAGATCACTCGCGTGGCCGCGCCGCGCTTGGGTGAAGCGCTGGGCCAGGTGGTGGTGGTGGATAACCGCGGCGGCGCCGGCGGCAATATCGGCGTCGAGCAAGTGGCGAAATCGCCGCCCGATGGCTATACGCTGCTCGCGGCCATTGGCAGCACGGTGGTGATGGGGCCGCATTTGTACAAACTCAATTTCGATATGGCGCGCGACGTCGCGCCGATCGCCCCGATTGCGCGCACCTTGATGTTTCTGGTGTCGCGTCCCGGTCTGCCGATTGGCAACGTGGGTGAATTGGTGGCGCTGGCGCGCGCCAATCCGGGCAAGCTCAATTTCGGTTCGCCGGGGGTGGGCACCGGCCCGCACATCGCCGCCGAGATGATGTTGCGCACGGCAAAGGTTCAGGCAACCCACATCCCTTACAAAGGTTC
>JBJXEY010000402.1:0-30010 GCA_046153355.1 Burkholderiales bacterium | reverse complement strand
AGAACATTCGATCGAGACAAGGCTCTGGAGGTCATTCTCTACATAGCTGGCCATCTCAAAGCCGCGTCGCTGCATAGCGTTTCCAAGATCATCTACCTCGCGGATAAAAGGCATTTGCAGCATTTTGGCCGCCTTATATGCGGGGATCACTATATCGCGATGGAGTATGGACCTGTGCCATCCGCGATTTACAACATGATGAAAGTGGCCGACAACCGGGAAACCATCGATCCGGACGTCGATGCACTCATCAAGGAAGCGCTACGTATCCAGTCAGGCAGATACCTGAAGCCCAGGCGCAAAGCTAATGAGGATGTGCTTGCGGCGTCTGAAGTAGATTGCCTGAATCGAACCATAAAGAAATATGGTCAGAAGACGTTCGGGCAGTTGACCGACGTCACGCACGATGCGGCTTGGGAAAGCGTCGACCAAAATCAATCGATATCGGTTGAATCGATCGCGCGGACGCTTCCCAACTCAAGCGACCTGGTCGCTTATCTGCGCGCTCGATAATGGCTCGGCTGGGGGACAGGTTCCCAGCCGATCATCGACGTGCATTCGTCGAAAAGAAACTTGTACCCGGCTGCATCGTTCGTATTGAAGTCAAATTTCCCGAAATTACCAAGCCGAAGTTTCTCGTTTTGGTGGCGGACGACGATCCCGACTACTGCCTGTTCGTCGTCAATTCCACGATTCACCCTTTCATAACCGCGCATCCACATCTGCTGAAATGCCAGGTGAAAATCGACGTATCCGGCCACGGATTTCTGAAACGCGACTCCTACCTCGCGTGCGATAAATTGATTCGATTGCGGCGCGCTGACGTGCTCCGGGAAATCACGGCAAATGTCGGCGCGATCGAAGGACAAATCAGCGATTCGGTGAAAGACCAGGTCATTGCAGCGGTCAAGTTCGCGACAACCCTGTCCAACGCGGAAAAAGCAAAAATTCTGGGGTCGATGAACGCCTGAGCGGTCTCTGAATTCCCCCGGGATTTGACGAGACTCCATAAAATGTTCGGTGAATAATTTGAGGTGACAATGAAATGACAGACCGCCCGCACCCATTCGCCTTTCCCCAATACGTTATCGACCGTGTCATGGCCAAGCGCGGCAGGTTGAATGTTTACGGACCCTTTCCGAAAGGGGAAACGGCGCTGCTGGTCATCGACATGCAGAATTTCTACGTCGCAGAAATTGCCACCACGCGCGGCATCGTGCCCAACATCAATCGGCTGGCGGCGGCGATGCGTGAGCGCGGCGATCCGGTGATCTGGGTGTGCATGACGGCGGGCAAGGACCAGCAAAGTCTGTGGTCGCTGTATCACGACAATTTCTTTACGCCGCAAAAAGCGGCCGCGCATCGCGACAATCTCAGCGAGGGTGTCGACGGACACAAATTGTATGCGGCTCTGGATGCCCGTCCCCGCGATCTTTACGTCTGGAAAACGCGTTTCTCGCCTTTTATCGCTGGTTCATCGAATCTGGAATCGATCCTGCGCGCACGGCATATCAAAAACCTGGTGATCGCGGGCACCGCCACCAATATGTGCTGCGAAACCGCGGCGCGCGATGCAATGATGCTGGATTACCGGGTGATCATGGTGTCCGACGCCAATGCCGCGCGCTACGATGAAGATCATGCGGTGGGATTGACGTCCTTCTATCAAAGTTTCGGCGATGTGCGCGAGACTGATGATGTCCTTGGCAACGTGCTTTGCGCCGCCAAGACATAGGTGGATTGTTTGATCGCATTTTGAGGAGGCAGGCGATGAAAGGCAGTTGTCTTTGCGGGAATGTCATAAACGACATCAACCCGCCATTTCTGGGTTTTCAGTATTGCCACTGCTCACGCTGCCGCAAATTCACCGGTAGCGCGCACGCAGCCAAAATCTATTAGCACTACCCTTACCGCTGCATCGCCTGCCACATCTTCTGCAGCCGTTTGGCTGACACCGGTACCGGCGTCTTCAATTCCTGGGCGAATAGTTGCACGCGAAGTTCTTCCAATAACCAGCGAAATTGATCAAGCTGCGCATCCGGCGCGGCGCCGGCTTTTTGCTGCTTCAAGGTTTCGCGTTGCCAGGCGGTCAACACGCTGGCGAGTTCCACCATGGCTCGACCATCGCGTGTGGCGCCGTCCTGACCGGCGGCACGCATTTTCTCCAGTCGTTGGCCGGCGGCCTTCAGGTAACGCGGGAAATGTTGCAGCCGTTCATAGGGCGTAGCGGAGAGAAATCCTTTCGCCAGCAGCCTTGCGGTTGATTCCTCGATGTCGCGGCACGCCGCCGGATAGCCTTTCGCGCAGGCCGCCAATTTCTTTTGTAGTGACTGGTATTCGGTAAAGATCGCGCCGGCTAGGCGCGCGATCTCCTGCGCGATCAATGTCACGCGCGAGCGCCCCTCGTCACGGCGGCGCTCGAACTCAGCCCGCGTGCGCGGCCAAGGTTCGCCAAGGCATGCGCGATCGAAAGCCGCTTCAAGCAATTGCGCTCGCAGGTGCGCAGCATCACCCAACGGCGCGTATTGCAGGGCCAACGCTTGCAAACCAGGAAGATTCTTTTCAATGAACTTGGCCTGCTCTTTTAATTGCAGCATGTATAGGCGCCGCAAGCCCGCGCGATGCAAGGCCCTGGCGCGCTCGGCCGAATCGAGTACTTCCAGATCCACATTCGCGCCGCGATCTACGAGCGCCGGGTAGCCGATGAGAGCCTGCGCGCCACGGCGGATTTCCATCACCTCATCGAGATCACCGAAGCTCCAATCGGTAAGCCCCTCCTGCGCAATTTCGCTCGCCGCAAGTTCGGAAAACTGTTCCTCTGCTTTATCGCCCAATTCGGCTCGCAACTGCGCGAGGTTCCTCCCCATCGACAATTGGCGACCATGTTCATCGACCACAAGGTAGTTCATCGACAAATGCGCGGGCAGGGCTTCGTAGCGAAAAGCGTCGCCTGGGATCACCAAATTTAACTCCCGTCGTGCGTAACGGGCGATGGCCTCGGCGAGGCTGGGCACCGTTCCCGCGCTTGTCGCGGAGGCCATGGTCGCGCGCCCTTCGGCGCCGCCCATGGCTGCGTTTGCCGCATTCGTCAGCGGTTGTTCATCGGCGACAAAACCTTCCGCGAATTCCGGCAATGGCCCCAGCTTGTGCCGCAAGCGCTGCGGCAATGATTTAGCCAGTTGCATAACCTTCTCACGGCGCATCCCCGGCACCAGCCAATCGGCAAGCGACGCGTTGATCTGATTGAGCGCAACTAGTGGCACGGTGAGCGTCACCCCATCACGCGTTGAACCCGGCTCGTGCAGATACTCCAGTGCAAAGCTGCGGCCCGCCATGTCAATGGCGTGGGGGAACTGCTCCGTGGTGATGCCCGCCGCTTCGTGGCGCATCAGGTCTTCGCGCTTTAAGAACAACAATTTAGAATCTTTTAATTCTGCATCCCGTCGCCACACGTCGAATGCCGGGCCATTCGTAACTCCCTGCGGAATTAAGCTGTCGTAGAAGGCATACACCAAATGGTCGTCCACGAGCACATCGGGCCGGCGGGATTTATGTTCCAGCGCTTCAATATCTTGAGCGAGTTTCTGGTTGTGGAGGTAAAACGGCGCGCGGCTCTCGTAATCGCCTTCCACCAGCGCCTGACGAATAAAAATCTCGCGACACAGCTTCGGGTCGATCGGCCCGTAATGCATGCGCCGATTGATATACACCGGCAAGCCATATAACGTGCCGCGCTCAAACGCCGCCACATGCGCGGGCTTTTTCTCCCAGTGCGGGTCGGTCTGCGTTCGCTTAATCAAATGCGCGCCGATTGACTCCAACCATTGCGGCTCGATGGTGGCCACACAACGCGCATACAGGCGCGTGGTCTCGGCCAATTCCGCCGCCATGATCCAGCGCCCGGCTTTTTTCGCCACGCCCGAACCCGGATGTACCCAGAATTTAATCGCGCGCGCACCGAGAAAGCTGCCCTCCTCGGTCTTCATGCCGATATTGCCCAAAAGGCCCGTCATCAACGCGCGATGCAAGGGCGCGTAGGATTGGGAGGGATCCGTCGAAATCTCCCCGACCTTCCATCCCATCTCTGCTACCAATTCTTTCAACTGCGAATGCACATCGCGCCATTCGCGCATGCGTATATGCGATAGGAAATGTGCTTGGCAGGCATCGCGCAGTTTGCGATTGGATTTTTTATGTTCCAGCGCATCGTCGAAAAATTGCCATAGCTTCAAATACGAGATGAAGTCCGATTTTTCATGATCGAAGCGTTTCTGCGCCATGTCGGCGGCCTGGGCGCGATCCATGGGCCGCTCGCGCGGGTCCTGCACCGAAAGCGCGGCGGCGATCACCAGCACATCGGCGAGGCTACCCTCTTCTTTCGCGGCCAACACCATGCGGCCGATGCGCGGATCAAGCGGCAGGCGCGCCAGTTGTCTGCCAATGTCGGTGAGAAATTGGTCTTCATCGAGCGCGCCCAGTTCCTGCAACAGCGCATATCCATCGGCGACTGCCTTGGGCGCGGGCGCATCGAGAAAAGGGAAGTCCTCGATTTCCGCAAGCCCCAGGGATTTCATGCGCAAAATTACCGCCGCGAGCGACGAGCGCAATACTTCGGGGTCGGTGAAATCGGAGCGGCGATTAAAGCCTTCTTCGTCATAGAGGCGAATGCAGATTCCGCTGGCCACGCGTCCGCAGCGGCCAGCGCGCTGCTGCGCTGCGGCTTGCGAAATTTTTTCCACGCGTAATTGCTCGACCTTGTTGCGATAGCTGTAGCGTTTCACGCGAGCCAAGCCGGAGTCGATCACGTAGCGGATGCCGGGTACGGTGAGCGAAGTCTCGGCCACGTTGGTGGCCAGCACAATGCGCCGCCCTTGATGCGGTCGGAACACGCGCTCCTGATCAGCCGCAGAGAGCCGCGCGAACAAGGGCAGGATTTCCGTATGCGGCGGATGGTGCTTACGCAATGCTTCCGCCGCCTCGCGAATCTCGCGCTCGCCGGGCAGAAACACCAGTACATCGCCCAAGCCGGTGCGGGCGGTTTCGTCAACCGCCGCGGTGATGGCGTCGTTCAGATCGAAGTCATCGTCCTTCTCCTCATCGAACGGGCGGTAGCGTACCTCCACGGGGAACATGCGCCCCGAGACCTCGATCACCGGGGCTCCGTCAAAGTGTTGCGAAAATCGTTCCGCGTCGATAGTGGCCGAGGTAATGATGAGTTTCAGGTCCGGCCGCGCGCCACCAAGGATGAGTTGCTTCAAATAACCCATCAGAAAATCAATGTTGAGACTGCGCTCATGCGCCTCATCAAGAATGATGGTGTCGTACTGCGTGAGCTTCGGGTCGCCTTGAGTCTCGGCGAGCAAGATGCCGTCGGTCATCAGCTTCACGTAGGTGCGGGTACTCACCTGATCGGTGAAGCGTATCTTGAAACCCACCACGCCGCCCAGCTCGGTTTTCAATTCCTGCGCGATGCGTGAGGCAGTGGCGCGCGCGGCGATGCGACGCGGTTGCGTGTGGCCGATGAGCCCGGTGACACCACGCCCCAGCTCAAGGCAGATCTTGGGCAACTGCGTGGTTTTGCCCGATCCAGTTTCGCCGCAAACGATCACCACTTGATTGTCGCGAATCGCGGCAGCAATCTCTTCGCGACGGCCCGAAACCGGCAGTTCCGGCGGAAACGTAGGACGCGGTAGGGCCGCGCGTCGCGCTTCGATGACTTCGGCTGAAAAACGGCTAGTTGTACTGTTGCGACTGGACATAGGATCGATTTTTTTGAGGCGCGAAGTCTAGCAGGCCCACCCTGCGCGCCACGCCCAAGCATGCAACAATTGCGCGCCGATTCGATCGCCGCATTGATCGAGGCTTTGCAAGCCAAGTTTGACGGCTGAATTCAGGGCCATATACGAATACGGATCAACGAATACAGATCACCTCGTAGACGAAGACATATCACCTCGTAGCAACCACCAAGGAGCAAGATTATGCAATCGACATTTGCCCGATGCCTGCCGGCCGTGCTGACCGCAATACCGGCGCTCTTCAACGCACCAGTCCAAGCGCAGGCCTATCCCTCCAAGCAGATTTCCATCATCGTCACCTTGGTGCCTGGTACCGGCATGGACATCATCGCGCGCGCCTACGGCGAAAAACTAACCCAAGGCCTGGGGCGGCCAGTGATTATCGAAAATAAGCCCGGCGCGTCGCAGATCATTGGTGTCAACGCCCTGCTCGCCGCCCCCGCCGATGGTCACACGCTGCTCGTGGCCACCAGCGGCGCAATGGCGATCAACCCCAGTTTTTTCAAAAAGCTGCCCTACGATTATCAAAAGGATTTCACCCCGGTTTCGCTGTATCTCAAGTCGCCTTTCATCCTGGTGGTAAATCCCAAAGTGCCAGCCAATACGGCACTTGAATTCATCGCCTACGCCAAGGAGCGGCCCGGCAAGTTGAGTTTCAGCTCAGCCAATATCGGCTCCGCGCCGCAACTGGCGGGTGAAATGCTCAACATGCGTTTTGGTCTCAATATCGTGAATATTCCCTACAAGGATACGGCGCAATCGATAGCCGATATTGCCTCGGGCACGGTGCAAATGGCCTTTGCCGAGGCGGGCGCGTCGCAGGCCTTGATCAAGGACGGGCGTATTCGTGCGCTGGCGGTTTCGGCGCAAACGCGTCTATCCACCTTGCCAGACATTCCGCCGCTTGCCGAGGCCGCCAATGCGCCCGATTTCGAAGCGGTGTCATGGCATGCCTTATTTGCCAAAGCAGGAACACCTGCGCCCATCATCGGCCGCTTGCACAGCGAGATGAAACGCGTCATGGCCGAGGCCGATATTCAAAATCGCATGCGCGGCATCGGCTTGATACCGGTTGATTCGCCATCGGTCGAAGGCATCCAGAAATACATCACCGACGAGGAAGCCAAATGGGGCGGCATCGTCAGGAAGCTGGGTCTGGCTGGATCGCAATAGCAACATTTCAATCAATCACAGGATAAACAACATGCCAAAACTCGCCATCATCCTCGGCCCCGACAGCGAAGCACTTCGCGAGCGCCTCGCCGATATGAACAAATATGCCCGCGAGTTGGGCGGCGCGGTGGAGTTCAAAACCGTCGATACGCGCGGGACGATCGAAGAGATGGCCGCGCAAAGCCAAGGCGCCATTGCGCTGCACCCGGCGATATATCGTCAATTGACGCCAGAGCAGATCACCGATCTGGTGCGGCGCACGCCCACCATCAAGCTCATTCAAACCGCCAGTGCCGGCACTGATCTTTATCAGAAGGTGATTCTCGACAAAATGGGCGTGCCGGTGTGCAACAACGGTGGCGCCAACGCGGTGGCGGTGGCCGAACACGCCATCGCATTTATGGTGAGCATCAACCATCGGCTTGATAAACAGGCGGCCAGCGTGCGCGCCGGCACCTGGCAGGTGCCCATCCTCGCCGACCCGGAATCGGACTATCACACGCTGGTGGGCAAACGCGTGGGTATCGTTGGCCTGGGACGAATTGGCTCGCGTATCGCTAAACGCCTACAAGGCTGGGAATGCGAAGTGGTGTACCACGACATCAAGGAATTCACCCACGAATACGTGTCGGCTGCTCGCGCCGAACGCGTGGATTTTCACCAATTGCTTCGCACCTGCGATGTGGTGACCCTGCACGTCCCCTTGGAACCCAATACCAAGCACCTGATGTCAGATAAAGAATTTGCCATGATGAAAAAGACCGCGGTGCTGATTAACACCTGCCGCGGCCCGGTGGTGGATGAGGCGGCGCTGGCGCGCGCCTTGCAGAACAGAACCATCCACGGCGCGGCCATTGATGTCACCGAGGTCGAACCGATCCCGATGGACAGCCCATTGTTGAAACTCAATAACATCATCATCACCCCGCACCAGGCCACACGCGCCATCGAATCCACCATCAATGCCAAGCGCTTCGTGGTGGAAAATATTTCGCGGCTTGCGCGCGGCGAAAAAATCGAATCGATTGTCGATCCGGTAGAAATGTAGAAAAACCGGGGATGGGGAAACCGGGGACGTACCCCAAAAACGGGGTACGTCCCCGGTTTCCCCCGCTAGCCCATAAATATTCTTTCTCGCATAAGGAAAAACAGATGCAAACACTCGCTTCCATCTTCATCGCTGCTACCTTCGCTATCGGCATCGCGGCAGCACCTGCGGCCTTGTCTCAGGCGTATCCGAATAAGCCGCTGCGCATTCTGGTGCCACTACCCGCCGGATCACTCACCGATCGCATTGGGCGCATTCTGGCGCAGCCGACGAGCGCGGCCATGGGTCAACCCATCGTGGTGGACAATCGTGGCGGCGCCAACGGCAATCTGGGCATGGACGTGTGCGCGCGCTCGGGCTCGGATGGTTACACCATCTGTATGCCCGATGGCAACATCATGACGCTCAACCCCTTTGCCTACGCCAAACTCACCTACGAGCCCCTGGACTTTGTGCCCATCATTCACGTCGCCGAACTCGAGCAGGGCATCGTGGTGCAATCGGCCCTGCCGGTGAGAAATGTAAAGGAACTGATCGATTACGCGCGCGCTCGTCCGGGCCAGGTCACTTGGGGGTCGGCGGGCAATGGCTCGACGATGCATCTCTACATGGAATGGCTGCAGGCCAAAACCGGCGTGAAGTTCAATCACATTCCCTACAAGGGCCCCGCCGAATTGAACCAAGCAATGGCGGCCAGTCAGGTAGAAAGCTCCAATCTGACCACCGGTACCGTTGCGCCACTGGTTCGGGCCGGCAAGCTACGGCTGATCGCCGTAGTCACGGGCGAGAAGCGCAGCCAATTCGCCGGCGATACGCCCAGTTTTGCCGCGCAGGGGTTTGAGCTTGATTTTCGCAATTGGCTGTTATTTGTCGCACCCAAGGGCGTGCCAAACGACATCGTGCGCCGCTGGAACCTGGAGCTAAATAAGGCGTTGAAGGACAGCACCTTGATCGACAAGGTCACGGCTGTGGAATCGATCACCTTCACCGGCGGCACACCCGAGGAATTGTCGGGAATTTTAGAAAAGAAACGCAGGGTGGGCGCCGAGTTAGCCAAACTTGCTAACCTAAAATACGAATAGCACTTCCTAAACTCTTAAGATTTCCGCCCGGCGGCCGATAAGCCGCTATGGACGACTCAATATCCGCGGAAATGTCGCGCGACAACTGGCCCACCTCGATTGATGCCTGGGTAGCGTTGGTCGCCGCGACGACTCTACCAGTGCTGCCTTCTACATGGCGGGCGTTGGATTGCTTTCGCCGCAATGTAGAAGAAGTCGACGTGCATGGGATGGTCGAAAATTTGCCCGACGACCCCTTGTTCATCGCCAAATTGTTTGCTTATCTGGCACGCGCAAGGGGTACGCATGCGTCGGCTGATATCGGCACGGTTGGACGAGCCATATTTATGCTGGGCACCATTCCTTTCCTCAAGGCGTTTGAAAACGCGCCCATTGCCAACAAAACCGTGTTGCCCGATCGCGCCGCGCGGCGTGGCCTGATCCGCTTGATTCGACGTGCGCGCCGTGCTTCGCGCTTTGCGCGTGCCCTGGCAACATGGCGCAACGACAAAGGCAGCGAGGAAATAGCGGTCGCCGCCCTACTTCACGACATCGCCGAGATGCTGGTCTGGCTGCTAGCCCCGAGCGCCGCGCTGAAAATGCAAGCCATGCAAATCGCCGATGCCACCCTACGCAGCAACGAGGCGCAACGCCTGGTGCTCGGATTCGAGTTGGAGGAGTTGCTTGGCGCCCTTGCGGCGCGCTGGCGTCTTCCCGAACAAATCGTGGATATGATGCTTGAGACGCAGCAAGCGGGCACGCGCGGCCATATCGTGGCCCTCGCGGCGAATTTGGCGCGTCACTCGACCGGCGGCTGGGACAACGCCGCCCTGCCCGACGACTTTCGCGCCATTGCCCGATTGCTCATGGTCAACGCCGCGCAAGCCCGCGCGGTGGTGCATGCGCCCAAGATAGAGTCAATCGCCTCGCATTGATCGGCTCTTTGGTGTCAAGTGGCGTCACGGTCGCGCCAAATTTCCATCGGTCCCTGTAGTATCGTCAGCATTGACACTCCCTCGAATAAGGGCAACAGGATGACTGAACACATGATTCGTTATTGTTTGATTTTTTTCGCAACCTCAATCGCGTCGATCGAATCAGATGCGTTCGCGCAAACCTTTCCCACCAAACCGGTGCGCATCATGGTCACCGTCCCTGCCGGTGGCGCCGCCGATGTGGTTGCCCGTTTAGTCAGCCCGAAAATGGGCGAAGCCCTGGGGCAACCGGTACTGGTGGAAAATAGTGCAGGGCAGTTTGGCACCATCGCCGCAACGCGCCTGGCAAAAACCACCGCCGATGGCCATACCTTGATGTTCACTACCCCCAGCGCCGTGATCCTCGCGCACTACACCGTCAAGGATCTTGCCTATACCTTGAACGACCACACACCGGTGACTGCCGCAGTTGAAACCGTGTCGACACTTGCCGTGCATCCCGGATTGCCGGTGACCAATGCGCGCGAGTTGGTCGAGTATGTAAAACGCAATCCGGCCAAGGTGAATTACGGTGCCGGGGCGGCGGGGTCCATCTTCCATTTGATGATGGAAGGCTTCATGGCGGTGACTGAAACGTCCCTTTTTCACGTTCCCTACAAAGGCGTGATCGACGCAGTCAACGCAACCGTGACCGGCGAAACGCAGGCCACCATGAGTTCGCTCTCCAATGTGCGCGCGCATATCCCCACCGGCAAGCTACGCATTCTGGCGGTGCTGGAGGGTAAGCGTTTTGCCTCGTTGAGCGAGATCCCCACCCTTAGCGAGGCCTATCCAGGCTTCGAGAAACCGCAATCCTGGTTCGGTTTATTCGGCCCGCCCAACATGCCACCTGCGGTGACGCGAAGGTTATATGTGGAGATGAGCGCCGCGCTGAAATCGCCCGACATACGGCCCAAATTGGACGCCGCGGGCATGGACGTCATCGCCAATTCACCCGAGGAGTTCGCCGCGCTCATCAAGCGCGGCTTTGTCACTTACGGCGTGGTGGCGAAACGCGCGGGGTTAAAGCCGCAGTAACACGCTCGGTCAATCGAAAGGGTAGACGCCGGGCTTGGGATCGTAGGCATGCTCGATGCCGTGAATGCCCGAGCGCAGCATCGCATCCCACGATCCTCTTGTCGTCGCGCCGATGTGCGGAGAAGCAAACATATTGGGAAGCGATAACAAGGGATTGTTATTGGCGGGCTCGATATCGAATACATCAAATGCCGCGCCGGCGATATGGCCACTCTTCAAATTATCGGCAAGCGCCCCCTCGTGCACCATGCCGCCGCGCGCGCAATTCACCAGGATCATTCCCGGCTTTAGCTTAGCCTGCACCTCGGGCGAATATAGGCCAAGAGTGGATTTGTTTTTCGATAAATGAATCGTGAGCACATCAGAGCGCGCCCACAATTCCTCGGCGTCCACCTTCTCGACGTTATCGAACTGCTTGTAGAACTCGCTGAAATCCTCGCGGTCGCAGGCCAAAATCTTCACGCCGTAGGGTTGCAAGAGTTTGATCACCTCCTTACCGATGTGGCCCACGCCGTGAACGCCCACGGTGCGTCCGCGCAGATCGCCGCCAAACCCCATCGGCCCCTTCCACTGCCCCTGATACAACACCGATGAATAAAAGTGCACGCGGCGCACCGTCAAAACCATGTAGCACACTGCTAGCTCTGAGACCGAAATCTTGTTGATACCCGGCACCCACCACATCTTGATGCCGTATTTATTGAGAATGGCCGGGTCGATGTGATCCACACCCGCCGAACACAGGGACACCACTTTCAACTCGGGCAGTGCCTTGCACACCTCGTCGGTAAATTTATTCAAACCGATTACCGCGGTGTCATAACCTTTTAGGAAATCGATCAAGTTCTGGCCCTGCATCAATACGCCTGGCGTGCTGAACTTGGTGCCCGGATACTTGGCGGCAAGCTCTGCCTTGATTTCCGGAAAAAAATCGAAGTATGGGAGGGGGACGGCAACTTTGGGCATGGCGATTCCTTTGGAAACGGTGAGTCGAACTGGCCTCGCAAGGAGACGCGAAGATGGGCAAAGAGCTGGATTCTACTTTGCCCTGCGGGAAAACCTACGCCTCACCTTCACCGCAACCTTCATCTGATCCATTGAGATCAATCCACCTGCCGACTACAATCACCGCTTCACCCTTGAGGAGCACCGTCATGTCGCCACCCGATAGTGGATCACCCATCGTCGACAAAAGATCACAGCGCCAGCAAGGCCTCTTCCCCATCAGCATGGTGGTTGCCGATTACGACCGCACCCGCCCCCTGGTGGATGGCCGCGTCAAGCCCGAGGGCATCGCGCTCAATGCAAAGGTTGAATGGGTAGGCGATTTCTGTACACGGCCCGTGTACGAACAGTACGACGCCGCTGAAATATCACTTTCTTGGTATCTGGCCGCGCGTGATCGCGGCGAGAATTGCATCGCAATTCCGGTGTTTCCCTTGCGCGATCCGATCTGGGCCTTCATGTATGTGCGCGAAGATTCGCCCATCACCAAGCCCACCGATCTCATCGGCAAACGTATTGGCATGCAGGGCTATCGCTACACCGTCAATTTATGGCTGCGCGGTTTGCTAAAGGAGTACTACGGGTTTTCGCCCGAGCAAGCCACCTGGGTCACGTCCGAAATCGAAGGCAACGGCTACGAAATCCCCAAGAACATTCCGGTTGAACTCTCCCAAGACAAGAGCCCAGTGCAGAAATTGAAAGACGGCGAGGTGGATGCAGTGTGGTTACCGCGTGTACCCCAACCCTTCCAGGCGCGCGAGCCGTGGATTCGGCGCCTGTTCCCCGATTGCCAGGGCGAAGTGCATCGCTTCGTTAAGCGCACCGGCCTGCTGCCGTTTAGCCACGCGGTGGTGATCAATAAGTCGTTGGCAGAACGCGAACCCTGGATTGCCAAGAGCCTATTCAATGCTTTCGTCGAGGCGCAACGCGTCGCCGATGAGATTTGCCAAATTGAAAAGATGACGTCTTATGTCGATTCGATGTTTATTCTCGAAGCACAACAGGCGGTATATGGCCCAAGCCCTTTCGAACATGGTTTGGGCGAGGCGAACCGCCGCGTGATGGAGACCTTTGTGCGCTACGCCCATGAACAGGGCTATATCTCGCGCAGGCTGTCGATCGAAGAGTTGTTCGCCGTGGAAACCTTGGGGCAATAGAACCGTTTCCAGCTTCTCGCGCCCAACAATTTGGCGCTTTTAGTCCAGCTTCAAATTGATGCTCTTCACCAGAGAACCGTACTTCTCGCGATCGGTTCTGAGCAACTCGGCGAACGCTAGCCTGGGCATATCCATCACCTCCATGCCCGGTGCCATCACGAATTTCTCAGCGAACTCAGGTATCGCCACCACTTGACGCGCATCTGCGGCAATGCGATCGAGAACCGCGGGCGGCGTGAGCCCCGGTGCCAGCCAACCGAACCAGGACCCCACTTGCATTTCCTTCAGCGCGAGTTCGGCGAAGGTGGGTACCTCAGGCATCGCCGGCGAGCGTTGTCCACCGCTGTAGGCCAGCGCGCGAATCTGGCCCTGGCGCACGAAAGGAATGGCGGCGATGGCGCCGGTAAAGGCCATGTCCACTTCGCCGGTCAACAATGCCTTCATGATATCCACGCCGCCCTTGTAGGGGATGTGGGTCATGCGAAGGCCATAAACACTGCTGAAGGACTCCGCATTGAGATGCGCCGCGCTGCCCACGCCGAAACTGCCATAGTTGAGCCGCCCCGGCTTTTCGCGCGCAGCGGCGATTAATTCGTTTACCGATTTCAGCGGCAGTTTGACATTCGACACCAACAGCGAATGAGTGCGCGTAAGGCCCGCCACCGGAGCGAAATCCTTGATCGGGTCATAAGGCAGATTGCGATTTAACAGAAGGTTAGTGACCCACTGAATACTGTCGGTCTGAAAAAGCGCATGACCATCCGGCGGCGACTTCGCGACCGCATCGGCCGCGATCACTCCCGCGCCGCCCGGACGGTTTTCCACCACCACCGCCTGGCCCCAGCGTTTGGATAGCTCAAAAGCCATGGCGCGCGCGAAGGTATCCGAAAGCCCCCCTGCCGTGATACCGATGACGATGCGCACTGAACGCGCGGGATAACTTTGCGCCAACGACTCGGCATTCCACGCGACGCCGAGCGCGAAAACGGCGCCAATCATCAAGACAAATTGCCTTACCTTCACCCGCGACAGGGTCGTTTGCATGATTTCCATCCATCAAGCCTAGAGTATGTTTGCTGCGGTCTAGCCTATTCCAACTTAATGCTGACCTTGGAAAACAAGGTCACGTAGGCAGCACGCGATTCCTTTACCACCGTGGCGAACTGCGCTGTGGGAATATTCATCGGCTCCAAGCCCACGCCTAGAATAAATTTATCGCGAAATGCAGGTACCGCGAGCACGCGGCTGGTATCAGCGGAGATTTTCTCCACTACCGTCCTGGGGGTCGCAGAGGGCACGAAGAAGCCCAGCCACCCGCCGGTGTCGAACTCAAATCCCGCCTCTTTCAATGTCGGCACATCAGGGATCGCGGGTGAACGCTCCGGTGCGCCCCAGGCCAATGCGCGCGCCTGCCCCTGGCGTATTAGGCCCAACACACTGGAGAGGCCGTTGAATGAAAAATCGATCTCGCCGGTGAGCAGGGCTTTAGCAACATCCGCGCCGCCTTTGTAGGGTACGTGCGTGGTGCGAAGACCCGCCGCGACATTGAATTTTTCCGCATCCAGATGCGCGGCGCTGCCTACACCAAAACTTCCATAATTGAGCGACCCCGGTTTCGCTCGCGCCAGCGCCACCAGTTCCGCAACATTGTTCACACCCAGCGAATTTCTCACCATCAACACGTCGCTGGTGCGCACCACGCCTATCACCGGGGCGAAATCGCGATCAAAATCGTAGGGAAGGTTTTTTCTCAGCAACGCATTCACCATGGTGAGTGTGCCGTTGGTTTGGTAAATGGTGTAGCCATCCGCGGGCGAACGTGCGACAGCTTCGGCGGCGACGATATCCGAAGCGCCGACACGATTCTCTACCAACACCGACTGGCCCCAGAGTTTTGCTAACTCGCCACCGATCGCCCGCGCCAGGTTATCCGAGAGTCCTCCCGCCGCGACACCGATCACAATACGTACCGGTTTCACCGGATAGGACTGCGCCAAAACCACCGGCGCCGTGAACAATGCCATTGCTGCGCCGAATGCGATGTGCGCACGGACAATTTTAGAAATCATGGTGCACTCCTTCGGCTCATAGCGTTCTCCATCGACAACATTGCGCACTGGTCACTTGGTTGCTGCAAGGCGCGGAATCAACCGCTCTGCATTGCCACGGTAGATAGCTTTTGCATCAGCGTCCGACACACCATAGGCATCCAATCCCGATACCGCGTACGCCACCGAATGAAACGGATAATCGCTTCCCAACAGCACCTGCGACTTGGGCACCAGTTCGAACAACGACGCGAGCGTCGGACGAGACGCGGCTATGGCAATGTCGTAATGCAGTTTTTTCAATTCGTAGTCGATGCCCTTGGGAACCAAGAGCAAAAACTTCCGGTTGGTGCCCGAGCTCATCACCCGCCCGGCGAGAAACGGCATGGAGCCACCGCCATGACAAAACACGTAACGAATATCAGGGTACTTGGACAACGTACCGGAGAACATCAAACTCATGATGCAACGGTTGGTGTCTTGCGTATATTCCAAGAGCGCAGTGGGCACCCAGGGAATAAGGTTGTTGCAGCATGCCGGCCCCAACGGATGAATGAAGACCACGGCTTTGCGCCGATTCAATTCCGCGAACACCGGTTCGAACGCCGGGTCACCCGGCCATTGGTTGCCATAACTGGTCATCAACTGAACGCCATCGCCTTGCAACACATCCAGCACGTGCGCGATTTCAAGCAGAGCACCCTCAACATCGGGCATCGGCAACACGCCGAACTGCCCGAAGCGCCCAGGATGCTCGCGTTGCAATTTGGCCGCGTATTCGTTGCAAACACGCGCTAAGGCACGGTTCTCGTCGCGGCTGCCCAGGCTACAACCCGGCGGGGATAAGGAAAGTATCGACGTTGCCACGCCGCCCTTTTGCATATCTTCCAGACTGCGCTCCACCGACCAATCTTTCACACCCGGCATGGATATGCTCTCGCCACCGCTCGCGGGTGTATCCAAGGCGTGTAAATACTCGGGCGGGTAAAAATGATGATGAATATCCACGCGCCAGTTTTTGCCTGCTTCCAATTTTCTCTCCAAGTTTTATCAACGCCGCAATATACCGCCACTCATAGACAGCGACCTACCTCAACGTGCCGCGCATCGTTCGCGCATAAAATCACCCATCGAGGAAAACATTTTTTAGGAGCTACCGTGGCCGCGCATATTCCAGGATCGCTTTATTTTCAGCAGGCCGGCCCCACCGGTATACCGATGATTTTTTTGCACTCCACGCCCGACGATCATCGACTGTGGATGTATCAGCAGGCGCATTTTTCCTCCTGGTATCGCACCGTCGCGGTGGATCTGGCCGGCTACGGCCGCTCGCCCAGCCCACAGCCCGGCGTCGCCATCCCTGATCAGGCTGCGGCGTGTTGGGAAGTGTTGGATCGCGTGGCCCCAGGCGAGAAAGCCATCATCCATGGCAACTCCATGGGCAGCATGATCGCCAAACACATGGTGCAGCAACAACCGGAACGTTCGCTCGCGTTGATTATCTCCGGCACCGGCTTCCTGCCAGTGCGTTCGCCCATGGCACGCTGGGAACAACGCTACAAAGCCGAAGGCATCGACCTGCGCTACTTGCAATGTCTGGATCACTTCGCGCCGCCGGTGCAGGAACTGCCGCTCACCCAGTACTACGCAAAAATGGTGTGCGAACTCAACAATCAGGGAACGTTAGAGAGCATCATCGCCATGAACCAGGCGCTACAAGTGCCCGATACCGAGGCGTTTTATGCCGAACTCAAAGCGCCCACGCTGATCATCAGCGGCACCGCCGATCGCAATCACGCCACCGCAGTGGCGTTGCCGCAATACATCAAGGGGTCGATTCTCAAAAGCATCGAAGGCGCGGGCCATGCGGTGATGCAGGAAGCGCCGTGGCTATATGATCAATACAGCATTGAGTTTTTGGATACGCTGGGGCTGTGGACGGGGCCGGCGTTGAAATAGATAGGGCTTAACTAGGCAGAGCTTCGGCTTTTCGCCAGCCGACGTTTTCTGACTCGCTACAGCGGCAACCCCGCCGTCACCACCCGCCGTTCCCAGAAATCCCACAATTTAGAGGCCACGCCCAGCGCGCCTTTTTTGCAATCGGCGATTTCCTCGGGCGTAAAAGGCCGCGCGCCGCCCAGTGCTGCTGCATCGACCTGATATTGCGCGTTCTGTTCCATGTAGGTGCAGGCGACCAGCCCCGTTTCCGCGGTTTCGCCCACCACCACCGAGCCATGACCACGCATCTGGCAGGCGATGCAGCCGCCCAACGCATTGGATAAGGATTTCGCCATCGGCTCATCCATGACCAGGCGCGGGTTATCCCACACCGGCACATGTTCGAATAGGGCACCGCGAGCGCTCACCGGCACGATGGGTTTATCGGCGATCCCGAGCAACGTCGAAGCATGCGCATGCAGATGCGCCACGCAACCGACCTCGACACGATCAAGGTGAATCTGCGTGTGGATGCGCCACTCCAGCGGAATATTAATGGGCCGATCACCGCCCGGATGGTGGTGAATTTTGCCTTCGAGGTCGTAGACGAATATTTCATCGGCGCGCACCGCGGTTTTCTCCGAGCCCGCGCCAGGGGTGATGTAGACGATGTCGGAGTTGGGCACGCGCAGCGACACATGGCCGAATAAATCGATATGGCCTTGCAACCCGAGAATGCGGCACAACACCGCTAGTTTGCGCCGCCAGGCCCAGTCATCAGCTTCGCTCAAACCGGATTTTTTGACGAACTCGTTCACGCCGGCGCGCCAACCATTCTGTTAGTCGGTTGCGTCTGCATGAATAACTGCGCGATGCCGGCCGAGAGCCCAATGACCACGCCGATCTTCCAGGCCATGTCGTAATTGCCCATGGCGTCGAATATCAGGCCGCCGCCCCAGGCACCCACGAAGGAACCGGCTTGATGGCTAAAGAACGCGATGCCCGACAAGGTTGCCATGTAACGCAGGCCGAAGATGTGACCGATCAAACCGCTCACCAAGGGCGCGGTCCCCAGCCACAACAACCCCATGGCGGCGGCAAAGATGACCGTCGTGGCGGGCGTGGGGTCAAAACTGAAATACGCAATGATGAATAGCGAACGAAAGATATACACGCCACCCAGCAAATATTGCTTGGGCAGCTTGCCGCCCATCCAGCCCAGCACATAACAGCCAATGGCGTTAAAGCCGCCGATCGCAGCCAGGGCGGTCGCTGAGAGTTCCGGTGATTGCCCACACATGGCCAGGTACGCGGGCAGGTGCGTGGTGATAAACACCAATTGCAAACCGCAGACGAAAAACGCGATACCCATGGTGACGTAGCCCTTATGGTGCAGCGCTTCATACAAGGCGGATTTAAGCGACAGGCCGGCGTCGCGATCCATGGCGCCGGGCAAGGGGCGATGTACCTTGCCATCACCCGCGCCGGCAAAATAAGCGCCGGGCAGCATCACCACGCACAGCGCAATGAATCCGACAAACGCAATTTGCCAGCCCTGCGTCACGATCAGCCCTTGCGCAAGCGGCGCGGCAAGAAAACTACCAATCGATCCGATCGACGATACCGCGCCCAAGGTCATGCTGCGCTTGGCCGGCGACACCACCTTGGCGCTGGCGGCTAAGGCAAGGCTCAACGATACGCAAGACATCGCCAAACCAATCAACACGCCCATGCCCAAGATCAGCATGACGGCACTTTGCGCCACGATGGTTACCAAGAGACCCAAGGCGTAAAGAACCGTGCCAGTCAAGGTGATCAAACGCACACCGAATTTGTCGGCCACCGCGCCGGTGAACGGCTGCGTCGCGCCCCAGATAATGTTCTGCAATGCCAACGCAAGCGTGAAATCGGCCACCGAGACGCCCATGCTTTGCGTCACCGGCGTAACAAACAGACCGAAACTCTGCCGCATGCCCATGCTCATGGTGAGCATCAGGCTCGCGCCGATCAATACCGACATAGTTTGCGCGTGGGTAATACGTTGCGATTCGGTCATTTTCCTAGGCCTGAAGGTCGTGATGCGGAGTGTTATTGTAAGGCCAATTTCTTGAGACCATTTGAGGCACTCTCTCTCGTTGTTGCGCGTTTGAAAGGATTTTTATGCAAAGCAAAAAAACTAAAATCGCCAAGGTCGTGCTGAGTATTTCGCTGAGTATGTCGTTTGGTTGCCTCGGCTCCTTCGCAATCGCGCAAACCTTTCCCGCCAAACCGGTGCGCGTCATCGTTCCCTTCCCGCCGGGTGGCGCCGACGTTACGCTGCGCTTAGTGCAACCGGCATGGCAGGAGGAACTCGGCCAACCCATCGTGATCGAAAATCGCGCCGGCGCCAACGGCATCATCGGCACCGACACCATGACCAAACAAGCCCCCGATGGGCATACGCTTTTGTGGACAGCCTCCAACCCCATCGTTACCGGCCCGGTCACCACGCCGAAGGAAACCACTTACGATCCGTTGCGCGATATGACGCATGTATCCAAATTGCTGGTCGGTGTGGTGACGCTCGCCGTGCCTGCCTCGGTGCCGGTGAATTCGATGAAGGAGTTCATCGAATACGCCAAACGTTTTCCGGGAAAAATGTCGTTTGGCAGTGTCGGCATCGGCAGCTCGCAACACGTCGATGGCGAATTGTTGAAGCAGCGCGCGGGTATCGATTTATTGCACGTGCCTTACAAGGGTTTCGGACAAGTGTTGCCAGATCTCGTGGCCGAGCGTATTCAACTCGCGTTTATTGCCTACTTGTCGGTGGTGCCGCAACTTTCCTCGGGAAAATTGAAGGCGCTGGCGGTGACTTCACGCCCTTACGCGAAACTGCCTGGCGTGCCGCCCATTGATGAAATCGTGCCCGGCTTCGAACGCCTGCCGGTGTGGAGCGCCTCGGTGCATGCGCCGGCCAACCTGCCACGCGCGGTGCTCAACCGCCTGCATGGTTCACTTTCGAAAATCCTCACCGGCACCGAGTTGCGGCGCAAGTTCGAGGAGGATGGTTATATCGTGGTGGTCAATACACCCGATGAATTCGCAGCCGAAGTCAAGGAATCACTGACGAAAACGGCCGCCTTGATCAAGCAGTCCGGCGTGTCCCTGCAATAGCCTGCCACACGCGCAAAGGCGTCGCCGGCATATCAAAGCGCGTGATCCCCAAGGGTTTCAGCGCATCCAGAATCGCGTTCATCATCACGGCCAAGGCGCCCGTGGTACCCGCCTCGCCGCCGCCCTTCACACCTAAGGGATTGCCCTTGGTGATGACCTCGTTATTCTCCACCTTGAACTCGGGGAACATATCGGCGCGCGGCATGCCGTAATCCATGAACGACCCAGTGAGAATCTGCCCGTCATCGTCGTGAATGACGTGTTCGGTCAATACCTGACCGACGCCTTGCACGATGCCACCATGCGTCTGACCGTCGACGATCATGGGATTGACCACGCGACCCACGTCATCGATACAAACGTAGCGAACGATTTCCACAATGCCAGTGTCGGGGTCGATCTCGACTTCGGCTGCGGCACAACCATTGGGATAGGCGGGAATACGACCGACAAATTTCGAATCGCCCGAAAGCGGCCCACGCAAAGTCTCGGGTACACGGTCGGTGGCCGCGGCGCGCGCAGCTTCGAACAGGGTGATGGAACGGTCGGTGCCTTTCACCGCGAAACGCGCCGCGCCATCGCCATGTTTGAATTCCACATCGCTGGCGGCCGCTTCCATCAAGTGCGCGGCGATCTGCGTGCCCTTGGCAATGATCTGCTCCGAGGCCTTCACCATCACGAATCCGCCCAGACGAATGGAGCGATCCGAATGCGTCCCACCGCCTTCCAATACGATGTCCGAATCGCCGGTGATGATATTTACATCGTTCATCGGCACGCCTAGCCATGACTCGATCACCTGCGCAAAACTGGTCTCGTGACCTTGACCGCCGGATTGCGTGCCGATGATGACATCCACTTTGTCGGCATCGGTGCGGATGGTGATGGCAGAACGCTCAATGGGCGCGCCCACCGGCGTCTCGATGTAATTGGCAAGGCCAATGCCTGAGAGTTTGCCGCGTTGTTTGGCCTCTTCGCGCCTTGTCGCATACCCCTGCCAATCGATCAACTCCATGCAGCGATCCATGTTCTTCTCGAACTGGCCGCAATCGTAGGTGAGACCGCCCGCCATCTTGAAGGGGAAATCCGTTTCCGCGATCAGATTGCGACGGCGCAGTTCGATGCGATCGATGCCGGTTTTTTCGGCGGCCAAATCGATCAAACGCTCCATCACCAACATTGCCTGCGGGCGGCCCGCGCCGCGATAATTCACCGAAGGCAAAGTGTTGGTGAGGATGCCGATGGCATGCATTTGCAGGCTCGGCGTTTTGTAGACAGTGGTGGCGATGCGCGAGCCGTTGGCCGCGGGAACGTAGGACACGCAGTTGCCGCCGCAATTGGAATAAATGGTTTCCTTCAAGGCGAGGAACTTCCCATTGGCATCTAGGGCCAATGCGGCGCGGATGGTGACATCGCGCGCCTGATAGTCGGAGAGAAAGCCTTCGGAGCGATCACTGGTCCATTTGACAGGACGTTGCAATTTTCGCGACGCCCACATTGCTAGCACATATTCGGGATACAAATGCGAGCGCGGGCCAAATCCACCGCCGGTGTCGCGCGTGAAAACTCTAATTTTCGAGGGGTCCACGGAAAACACCAGCGCGGCATTGCCCTTCAAGCGATGCACGCCCTGCGACCCGGCATGAAGAATAAAGCGCCCTTCCGGCGTGTATTCCGCGAGGCAACCGCGCGGCTCCATCTGCGCGTTGGCGACGCGATTAAAGGGAAACTCCTCCTCCACCACAAACGCGGCTTTTTTGAATGCCTCCTCAGCGCCGGCGTGGTCGCCATGCTTGCCATCGAAGGCGATGTTGTTCGGTTGCTCATCCCACACCGTTGGCGCGCCAGGTTTCAATGCATCCATGCCGCGGGTCACCGCCGGCAGCACCTCGTAATCCACCTCGATCAATTCGGCCGCATCGCGCGCCTTCTGGAGACTCTCAGCCACCACAAAGGCAACGATCTCGCCGATGTGATGCACCTTGTCGCTGACAATCGGCATATTGGGCGCGGAAAAAGCCGGCTTGCCATCGGCCTGGGTGAAACAGGGGACGGTGTGGTCCTCGGGCTTCACCGTCATCGCACCATGCGGTATGCCCTTCAAGCCGTCGGCTATATAGTCGGCTCCTGTCAGCACCAACACCACGCCCGGCGCTTTTTTCGCTTCGCTGATATCGATGCGCTTGACGCGCGCATGCGCATGGTAAGCGCGCAAGGCATAGCTAAATAGCTGCCCCTCGGCACGCAGGTCGTCGGCATATTGCCCCTTGCCGGTCAACAGCCTGAAATCTTCGCGGCGCGGAATGTGCGCGCCAATTCCCTTATCGATGATCGTCATCTTTGCAATTCCCTTTCACTAACCGATTTGATTCAAATTGTAGTGGTAGTGCGGCGTGCCCGTGACAGGCAGCGCACTTTCAATAGCTTCTTATTCAATCTCTTGCGCCCATTGGTACTTGACCTTCAGATGATTCATCCTGACAAAAGGCAAGAGTCCATCGTGCTGCAACCTGCCAACAACGATACCGGGATGAATACCCATGTCAGATGCGAACTTTCTAACAGCCGCCTCACTTCTAAGCGATGACAACGCTTCCGACCGATGCGGCGGAATCAACAAATTGGCGGCAAACGCATCCGCCTCTTTTTCATAATCGCTTTGTTTGCCAGACCCGCTTAAATCGTCAAGAAATACCTCACCGCGTCCGTGTTTCAAAATATGGCAGGCCTCGTGGAAAAAAGTGAACCAGAAACGGTCATTGAACTTGCCGTACAACGAAAGCTGAATTACAGCGCGTTTATTGACCCATCGTGCGGCGCCAGCGACATGCGCTCTTGGCAAACCAGGGACCAACGCCAATACAACCCCAGAATTGGCGCACAACTGATGCACTTTGGGCAGAAACTTCGCTGGCTCAAGTAGCGTGAGCTTGCGAATTTCATCCAGGGCCATGTGAAAGGTTCGCGCATCGAAATCCGCGCAATCGCTTCTCTGGGATTCGAGTTCGCCCAGCCTTAGCCACACCGCTACCGCTCCAACATCGCTGGCGCGGGTCATTGACCTGCGATATGCAGCCTGCGGCCGTGAATAGACCTTTTGCCAATCCTCCGGACTGGCGACGCCAAAAAATTTAAGCGAAATATCCAGCAAACGATGACGGGTTGCCGGAGAAAGGCGCGTCGCCGGCAAAACACCCGCAGCCATCATTTCCTTCAAGGGCAATTCATCGAGCCAACTAAGCCACCGCTCTGCCTGTTTATCCGCTTGAACACGCGCCAGATAACCCCGGTAATGGGCTTCCCGCTGATTCCAAAAGGCCGCAGGGAGCCCGAGCGCACGCTCAAACTGAACCGCCGTTTCCGGCGTAATTTGCGCTTTGCCCTTCACAATCTCGTTGATGGTTTTTAGCGGTCTTCCGGTTCGCGCCGAAAGATCCTTTTGCGTCATGCCACGTTCGTCGAGCAGCTCCTTGAGTGTTTCTCCAGGAGCACTGACAACATCTGGCAAATAGACGAATTGTTTGTCAGTCATGGTAGTCCTCCACTTTCAATACCGTTATGGCAAGCACCTGGGTCCAATCTAGCCCGCTATCCGGTTTGGTCGGCGGCGGCTGTTGACTTGACCTAAAGATTAGGCGCGAACCGCCCTCTAGACGCATTGAAAATTGACCTTTGCGTTTGCCTTTGAGTTCCTCAAGCTTTCCTGGGAGGCGCCGGGCAATTTCCAATGTCGCGCTCGAACGCAAGTCGTCCAGTCGCCGACGAATCAATTTCGCATTCACCGCTCCGAAATCACGAGTCAATGCCTTTATCGAATTGAAAAGTTCCTGCGTGTCTTCATCCGAAAATTCAGTAAGCATCAAACCCGCCCGAAACCGCAGGAATCAATACCCATTGGGGTTGTCGGAAATTGCCAGAGTCCGACCACAGAAATCCTGTCGGGGTAGCCACAGTAATTAACCCAAGGGGTTAAACGATTATCGTCCAAGGCTGGTGGACGTGTCAAGAAAAAATGCCGCGCCGCCAAATATCGCCATGAATTCGGTTCTCGACTCGCGAACCTGGCAAATATGTTTCTGCCCCGAGAAGTCCGCGAAACATCTCATCCGATAGTCAACTTCTCTTCGTGTCTCATTTATTCGAACTTCGCCCCCGCATCGCGGGCTAACTTACCCTTGGACTCCGTCTCGGCACGAATGAAAGCCTCGAACTCCACCAGCCCCAACGGCGCGGGCTCGTAGCCATACTCTTGAAAGCGCACCCGTAGCTCAGGCGCGTTGGCTACGCGAATCACATCGGCGGAAATTTTCTGCACCACCTCGCGTGGCGTGCCGGCTGTCACCATGAAGCCACTCCAGGTGGTGAGTTCATAACCGGGTACCGTCGCCGAGATCGGCGGGTAATCGGGGTAGATGACGCTGCGTTGTGCATTGGTAACCCCCAGCACCTTTAGCTTGCCCGCCCTCACCAGCGGCACTGCGGAGGCAAGTATTGCGAATGCTACCGGCACGCGACCGCCCAGCATGTCTTGATATAACGGCGCGCCACCCTTGTAGGGCACATGAACCATCTTGGTCCCCGTCATGGTTTTGAATAATTCGGCGGCAAGATGCGCCGCGAGACCAATGCCGTTGGAGCCGTGCGAGAGCGCGTCGGGTTTTTGGCGCGCAAGTTCGATTAATCCTTTGACGTCCTCAACACCTAACGATGGCACCACCACCAACCCCAGGACGTTGAAGCCCATACGCGCCACCGGGATGAAGTCACGCACGCTGTCGTAAGGCAGCTTTGCGCCCAATGCCGGATTGATGGCGTGCGCGCTGGTGATGATGCCGATGACGTGTCCGTCGGGCGTGCTGCGTGCAACAAACTGCGTGCCAACGATCACGCCGCCACCCGGCTTGAAATCAACCAATACCGGCGAGCCCCAGTATTCCTGCAGCTTGCTGGCCACCATACGCGCCAGTACTTCGTTGGCGCCGCCGGGAGCTTGGGGAACAATAATGGAGACTGGTTTGGTGGGAAACGCCAAGGCCAGACCAGAGATCGAGAACATCACGCCCAACAAAAGGGCGCTGGAGATGCGCCTCACCAGGTGATCGATCATCGCTCAGGCAATCTTGAACACCGCGTTATGCCGGATCGGCACTTTTCGCGCGTCCTCAAAGGTGCGCACACCAATTTGGCCGAGCGTAGCGCGCATTTCATCGATGAACAGTTCCAGCGCGTGACTGGGTCCCGCATCGCCCATCGCGCCCAAGCTCCACAGGAACGCTTTGCCCGCAAGCACCATATCGGCGCCCAGCGCCATAGCACGCACCACATCCAGGCCGCTACGCACCCCAGAATCGAAAATGATTTTGGCGCGACCATTGACCGCTGCGGCCACGCCGGGCAACACGTCGATGGTCGCGGGTAAGCCTTCAATCTGTCGGCCACCGTGATTGGAGACCTGCACGCCCTCGCAGCCGACCGAAATCGCTTTCTCGGCATCTTCGGGATGCATGATGCCCTTGACGATCAATGGGCCCTTCCATACATCACGATAGCGCGCCACGTCTTCCCAGGTAAATGCGCCGCCGGATTCGCCTTGAATGAATTTGGACATCTCGTTCAATCCCATGTTGGGCCCGGTGTACTTGATGAAATTGGCAAAACGCGGAATGCCGTGTTGCAGGAACGAAGCGCAATAGGCGGGCGAACCCAAAGCTTGCAAAATCATCTTGGGCGTGAAGCGGAACGGCGAGGAAATCCCCGAGAGCACTTCGCGGGTGCGCGTGGTGCGCACCGGCACATCCAGCGTAATCACCAGCGCCTTTGCGCCCACTGCGGCGGCCCGGCGCGCGAGATCAAAGCCAATGGCGAAATCGTTCTTCGGAAAGCGGTACAACTGCAGCCAGAATACGTCCGGCGCATGTTTCGCGGCATCCTCGATTGACATGCCCGAGACGGTAGATAAGTTGTAGGGTACGTTCGCCTTCTGCGCGGCTTGCGCGAGTAACTCATCGGCATGCGGCCAGACGATGCCAGGCGACCCCATCGGCGCAATACCAATCGGCGCGGTGTAACGATGACCAAAAAGTTCCACGCTTGTAGGCGGCAAGCCCTTGGTGACACCGTACTTGGGCATCATCTCAACAGCATCGAGCGCATTCCAATTGCGATGAATGCCCTTGTCGGCACCCACGCCACCGTCACCCGCATCAAAGGCGAAGCCGGGCAGGCGTTTTCGCGCGCACTCGCGAAGATGGTAGATGGTGGGGTAGCTGCGTAACGTCTCGCGAAACGATTCGCTCGGGCCAGCCTGGGCTGTGGGTGCCACCGCCACGCCGGGCGCGTTCATGACTTTTTCGTTCATCGCTACTCTCCTCCACTAGGGTGTCTTGACCGACGTATCGGGTGACGGCGATGTGATTGACTCGCCGAAGCTATTGACTCATTTTCCGATTGGCGCAAAGGGTTCTGCACCAAGCCGGCTGGCAGTATACCGGTAGCAGCAAATCGCACCGGCGCGCCTCAACGCGCGGGTTTGTGCTCGGCCCTGAGCACCTCGCGATGCGAATAAATGTTGCCAAGGACGATGCAGGCAACCGCCCAGAACACCGGTGCGACGCCGAGGGCTGCGCCCACCGCGCCGGACATCAGCGGCAGTACCGCCTGGCCGATGTTGCCCACGGTCACACGCATGCCCACCACCTCGCCCACCCGCTCGGGAGGCGAGGCGTCGTAGGTGAGCGTTGACGAGACCGGTCCTGACAACCCCAGCCCGGCGCCGATGGAACAAGCGAATACGCCCATCCATAGAAAACTATGCGTGAATGGCATGCCGATGAATCCAATCGCGGTGAGCATCTGCGCGCCCGCCACCAGATGCCAGCGCCCTGCGACGCGCATCAGCCAGGGCATGGCAAGACGTATCGACACCGTGCCGATCGCCATGATCGCCATCAGCGTGCCGATGCGCGTGGCCGAGAGACCAATCTGTGTGCCGTATACCGGTATCAGGAAACCCACCAGACTCCATAGACAACTATTCATCGAGGAAACAATCCAGGGACGGCGAAGATCGGCTTTGCGCAACATCGACCAGGCGCCCCTCACCTCGGCCGACGCCTCTCGCAGACGCTTTACCTGCGGCGGATATTCGAGGAGCTTTGAGCCCAGCACCAGAAACGGCAGGCCGGAGAGCGCCGCGATCACCAGAAAGGAATTCAACGCGCCAAGGTGGTCCACCGATAAACCCGACACCAACGGCCCGATGAATGTTGCCGTCGAAATGCCCAGAGAATGCAAAGTGAAATTAGCGGTGCGCTCATCCGGCCTGCCAAAACGGCCGATCGCCTGATGCGAACCAATCTGGAAAATACTGTTGATAAGGCCAATCAGCGGGCTAACAATAAACAACAACACCAGCCCCTCCACCCACCATGCGAGCACGCAACAGGCCACCATTACAAGCGATGCAATGATGAAGGGCATACGCGGGCCGACCCGGTCGATCCACCTGCCCATGGACACCGCCATGAACACACTGATCAAACCGTTGGAGGCAGCCAGCAAACCCAACATCGCGGGAGAAGCCTGCAAATGCGCCGCGTAGAGCAGCACCGACAGCCGGAAGGCGTTGAACGCTGCGTGGTTCGAAGACGAGAGGAAGATCTGATAGTAAAGGGGCTTGATCATGAAGGTCTGGGAATCCGATTGCGACTGTATGTCGGATTCAAACGGGCATTTTAGTGGTCTTCGCGTGTTTCATACGCGCGGCTCGCGGGGTTAAAACCGGCGTAGCGAGCGAATCAACAAAATTCCACGGACAAATGGTCGAACGTCGCTATCGGAGTCACAGTCCGACCATTCTTGACAAACTGAACCAACCCATAGTGCGCCATGGTGTGCAGCGAACGCGAAACGTTAGGTGCGTGTTTGCCAACGAACTTTGCCAAACTGTCCATTGATTCTGGCTGTTGCTCCCGGATAGCTTTGAGCAATGCCAGGTTTTCGTCCGACAATACTCGCGCCACGGCGGCGACCGAGGGGAACCAGATATTGGGTTCTGAATCGTCCCGCTTACGTTTTCCGGCGGCGATAGCCAAGGTCCGTGCCCGCTGTTCCGGCACGGATGCAATACCGATTTTCAGCACCTTGTTCATCGTGCAACCTTATTTAGTACGCGGTCCACTTCGGCATAAAAGTCACTGACCAACTGGTAGGCAGTATCGAATTCGTAGAGCACGCCCTTATCCGTGGAATGACGATGCCTATGGTCGTAGGGGTACCTTTTGCCAGCATGCAAGAAGTGCGACCCCGCCGGTTTGATACCACCATGGGCATTGTCGAATCCAATCAAACGTGTTCCGTCAGGCGCATGCAGTGTCAAGCTGTATCGGATGCCGTGCGGTCGTTCAGGTGTGACCGCCACTAGCGTGACTTCCATCATGACCCAATAACCCTCGTCATTTTGAATTTCGAAATTGCCGTTCAAGCCAAGCAGATAGGCCAAACCGGTTTCAACGGATCCCTGAGATCTCATACGAAGGTTATCACCGATTGATATGTGTTTCAAGCTACGAATTGACGAAAGAAAAGCATTATTCAGCCTGTGCTTTACTGGCATCTCGATCCTCACGAAGTGCATAACGTTCTTGACCACCAGTAGGATGACAAGGCAAACCGATGCGCTTGACGCTTCCTGCTAAGGTTCGCCCATTCCAGCTTTACAGAACCCCATCATGCCCGGCGCCCTCTCCCACATTCGTGTTCTCGATCTCTCCCGCGTGTTGGCTGGCCCAACCTGCGCGCAAACCCTGGCCGATCTGGGCGCGGAGGTGATCAAGATCGAGCGCCCAGGCTCTGGCGATGACACGCGCGGCTGGGCGCCGCCTTACTTGAAGGATGAAAAAGGGCACGACACCAGCGAGGCTGCCTATTACCTCTCGTGTAATCGCAACAAGCATTCGGTCACGGTGGACATTGCACAACAGGAAGGGCAGGAGATCATTCGCGCGTTAGCGGAGAAATCCGATGTGCTGATCGAAAACTTCAAAGTCGGCGATCTTGCCCGCTACAACCTGGATTACGAAAAGCTAAAAACTATTAATCCGCGACTGGTGTATTGCTCCATCACCGGTTTTGGCCAGACGGGCCCCTATGCCAAGCGCGCCGGTTACGATTTTTTGATTCAGGGCATGGGTGGGTTGATGAGCATCACCGGCGAGCGCGACGAGTTTCCCGGTGGCGGTCCGCAGAAGGTCGGTGTTGCCGTCACCGACATCATGACCGGCATGTATTCCACCATCGCGATTCTTGCCGCCTTGGCAAGTCGCGAAAAAACTGGCGTGGGTCAATACATCGACATGGCCTTATTGGACGTAGGTGTGGCGATGTTGGGCAATATGCATCTTAACTACTTCACCTCAGGCGAAGCGCCCAAGCGCTGGGGCAACGCGCATCCGAACATTGTTCCCTACGAGTCGTTTCCCTGCGCGGACGGCCACATGATTCTTGCCGCCGGCAACGATTCGCAATTTAGAAAGTTTTGCGATGTAGCGGGTTGCACCGAACTAGCCGAGGACCCGCGTTTCTCGCGCAACGACTCGCGCGTGCGGCATCGCGAGACT
>JBJXEY010000389.1:0-11214 GCA_046153355.1 Burkholderiales bacterium | reverse complement strand
GGCTTCGCGTGCGTGTCCAAATAACAAAGTAAATTGCAGATCCGAGGCATGCGCATTGTAAATGGCGGCTTCGAATTGGAGTCTGGTTTCCCGAATCACCAAAGTCACCAGGAATCGTGCTTTGGGGGAACATTGCGCCACGCGTACGGCGGTTTTGACAAAAAGATCGGCGTGATATTTGAGTTCGGATTGTCGGCTGCCGGGCAGCAGCGCGAATATTTTTCCGCCTTCGGGTAACCGTAGTTGCTCCCTACCCCAGGCAGTCCAATCGCCAGGATCGACGGTATCAGCCAGCGGATGCCCGATGTAGGTAGCTGCAATGCCCGCGTTTTTGTACAGCTTTTCTTCGAAAGGAAATAGCGCCAATACGTGATCTACGGAACGCGCCATGGCTCGAATTCGACCACCGCGCCAGGCCCACAGCGACGGACTAACGTAGTGAATGGTTGGAATGCCATTACGCTTCAATCCCGCTTCCAAGGAAAGATTGAAATCTGGTGCATCTACGCCGATAAAAAGTCGTGGCGCAACCCCGATCAGGCGTGATTTCAAGCGCGAACGCATCGCGACCAACGCCAGATAATGACGCAATACCTCGACGTAACCCCTTACCGCTAGGCGTTCCATCGGAAACCAAGAGTCCATGCCCTGCGCCTGCATTCTTGGTCCACCAATGCCCACGAATTCGAGATCGGTTCTGCGTTTGCGCAGCGCCTCGATGAGTTGCGCACCTAAAAAATCGCCAGATGCCTCGCCTGCGACCATGCCAATCAACATCGAATAACTCAGCGAATGATGCCGCGGCGCGCGCGCGTTAGAAACTCGCACAGCAACTCGATTTCGGGGTTTGCTTTGGCCTGTTCAACAAGCGCCTCCTTGGCCTGCACCAGGGTCAAGCCCGATTTATACATGGTCTTGTAGGCGTTTTTCAGAGCGGCTATCGCCTCGGTGGAAAAGCCCCGGCGTTTAAGTCCTTCCACATTGATGCCAAATGGCTTGGCGGTGTTACCCGCCGCAGTGACATATGGCGGCAGATCTTGCAGCAAAATGGTTCCCATTGCGGTGATTGAATGGGCTCCAATCGACACGAATTGATGTACCACGGTGAAACCGCCAAGAATGGCGTGGTCTCCAACTTGTACGTGCCCCGCTATCTGCGCGTTATTGGCGAAGATGGTGTGGCTGCCGACCTGACAATCATGTGCGATATGCGCATAGGCCATGATCCAATTGTCGTCGCCAATGCGCGTAACTCCGGCGTCCTGGATGGTGCCCCTATTGAATGTGCAGAACTCGCGAATGCAATTTCGATTGCCAATAACGAGCTTTGTCGGTTCGCCGTCATACTTTTTGTCCTGCGGTGGCCCGCCAAGGGAATTAAACGAATGAATCCTATTGTCCTCACCGATCTCGGTGAAGCCTTCAATTTGCACATGCGAGGCAATGCTGGTTCCGCGGCCAACGACGACATTGTCACCAATTACACAATATGGACCGACACAAACGGTTGGATCGAGCCGCGCACCAGGATGTACAACGGCGCTCGCGTGAATCACAGTTGACGCACCGTGCACATCAGTTTCGCCTCAGCCGCCAGAAATTCGCCTACGCGCGCTTGGGCGGCGAACTTCCAGACGCCGCGGACATATCGCTCGACACTTACTTCAATCAACAACTGATCTCCGGGAATTACTGGTCGCTTAAAACGGGCATCGTCGATCCCGGCGAAGTAATACACCGATTTCTCGTCAGGAAGACTTCCCTTTGTTTTGAAAGAGAGAATCGCCGCGGCCTGCGCCATTGCCTCGATGATCAAGACACCAGGCATCACTGGATGATGTGGAAAATGTCCCACAAAATATGGCTCATTGATGCTCACGTTCTTTATCGCAAGGATGCGCTTTTCCGGCTCACACTCCAGCACGCGGTCGATCAGCAAAATTGGATAGCGATGCGGCAAATAGCGCAAGATTTCGTGAATATCCAAACTAAGAACTCCTTAAATGCAATGCGGTGTCCGCAAAGATTTACAAAATTTACGCGGGTTTTCGCTTGAAGCGTTCGATTTCAATTTCCATCTCTCGAACTCTCACCGACAGCTTATCCAGATTTCGCAATAGCGCCGCGTTACGTGCCCATTCTGAGCGTTCTTGCAGCGGATACAGGCCCGCATAATTCCCAGCCTTGACGATCGATTTAGTCACCACCGATGCCGCGCCAATATGCACATCATCGGCGATTTCCAAGTGACCCAATACAACGCTGCCGCCGCCAATGGTGCAACGTCGGCCGATTGTGGCGCTGCCAGCGATCCCCACGCAGCCAGCGAATGCCGAGTGGGCGCCGATACGCACGTTGTGACCAATTTGGATCTGGTTATCGAGCTTTACGCCATCTTCAATAACGGTATCGTCCAAGGCGCCGCGATCAATAGTGGTATTCGCTCCAATTTCAACATCATCGCCAATCACGACTCGTCCTACCTGCGGAATCTTGTGCCAACGTTCGCCCTCGTGCGCCATGCCGAATCCATCCGACCCAATAACCGCTCCCGCATGGATGATGGATCGCTGGCCCAATTGGCAATCCGCATAGACGGTTACGTTGGCGTGAAAGATGCTGCCGTCTCCAATTCGAACGTTCTCTCCAAGCACGCATCCGGCGGCCAGAATAACGTTTCGACCAATTGAAACGCCTTTGCCGATACTGCAAAAAGCACCTATTTGGGTGCCCGCTCCAATACTCGACTCAGGGTGAATCTGGCACGTCGCGTGGATTCCCGGAACCGGTTCGGCCGTCGGATAGAGCAAACTTGCGGCCTTCGCATACGCGAGATAGGGATCGGCACAAATTATTCGTGGCAAGGGCGTCAAATCCCGATCCACTTCGGCAATTAGCACCGCCGACGCTTTGGTACCGCTCAGTTGTGCGCGATAGCGACGGTGGGTAAGGAAACTTAGATCGCCAGAATCAGCTCGTGCGAGTGTGTCTATGCGGCGAATTTCGGGATTGACACCGCCTAGAATTTCTCCATGAACGTGTGCCGCTATCTCGGCCAGCAGGTAAGTCCTGGGCACGGACGCCGGCCCGCCCTATTTCGCGGCGCCGCTTGATTCCAGCGTCTTGATGACTCGATCAGTAAGGTCAATTCGTGGGCTGGCCCAAACGACCTGATCGTTCTGGAAAATGACATCGAATTTTTCGGACTCGGCTATCTGGCGGATGACACGATTGGCGCGCTCTACAATAGACGAAAGTTCTTCGTTGCGGCGCGTACCGAGATCTTCCCTGAATTCGCGCTGCTTGCGCTCGAAATCGCGATTCAAGTCGGTGAACTCCCTTTGACGGCGGGTTCGTTCTGTCTCCGACATGGTTACCGCATTTTTCTCCAAATTATCTTGTTGTTTCTTCAACTGATCCGCGATACGAACCAATTCCTGATCTCGTTTGGCAAACTCCGCTTCAATGCGTTTTTGCGCAATTTGCGCTGGAGTGGCGTCTCGCAATATTCGATCCAAACTAACAAATCCGACTTTGCTCTGCGCCTGCACTAGAGTTGTGTGCATCGCAATTGCCAGGAGCAACGAGCTAGAGAAACAATAAATCGACCGCTTCAATGGGTACCTTTCATCAGTTCAAAGTCATTTGCTACCGGTATCAAGAGTGTCTGCATGGCATTTATTCATCTTTGCCAATAAGATACCTAGAACCGATTATAAGTTCACGCTAGAAGGTTTGTCCCAGAGTGAACTGGCCTTTTTGCAATTTATCCCCGGTCTTAACATTGAGAGGATATGCCAAGCTAACGCGTATTGGGCCCATAGGCGAGAGCCACGATAGCGCCAAGCCCGAGGAATAACGCAGACTTCCAAGAGACATTTTTTCCGAAACGCCATAAACCTGCCCCGCGTCAGCGAAAACTGCTATGCGCAATGATCTATCCAACCCCGCACCCGGCATGGGAAAAAGCAATTCCGCAGATCCAGTTAACCGCTTGTTTCCTCCGATGGAACTATCATCAACTGGGTCACGCGGCCCCAGGCTGGCGGTACGATAACCGCGCAATGTCCCAATGCCGCCGCCATAAAAATTCTTAAAAAACGGTAATGGTTTATTGCCAAAGCCATCCGCTGTAGCTGCCTCGCCACGCAACATCATGGTCAGATCGCGGGTAAAGCTGTAATACCAGTTCGTTTCTACCGTAAGCCGATAATAGTTAAGGTCGCCCGCTGGGGTGACCTCCAGGTTGGCCCGCTGAACCAATCCACTCGTGGTCCAGATACCACTGTCTCTGGTGTCCTTGGCAAACCCCAGATTTCCTGTCAGCGACGTGTAGTTACTGCCAAATTGGTTGGCGAATGCCACAAGACGAGGCGGCGCGGTAGCACCCAAATTCATCGATGTCCTATCCGCTGCCATGCCAAAGAATACCGAGTCTTGCTCGCTCAATGGATAGCCAAAATTCACACCGCCACCGACAGTATCCGTCGAATAATTACCTAGATTCAAGGCCGCTGCGTTGGTACGGCGTTTATTTACCTGAAATCCACGTGACAAGCCATCAACGTTGTAATAGGGATTGGTGTAGCTAAACGACAGATTCTGATTAATCTTTCCAGTATTGAACGCGCCGCCAACCGTGTTGCCGCTACCTAAAAAATTCGATTGCGCGACCGAGCCTTGGAACACTATTTTTTCCGCGCTGGAAAATCCCAGGCCAACCAACATGGATCCAGTTGGTTTCTCCCTGACTTTGAGTGTTACATCGATTTGATCACTGGAGCCGGAAACCGGCGTGGTATCAACATCTACCTCGGAAAAGTACTGTGTACGGTCAACACGCTGCTTAGATAACGTCAATTTGGAGGCATCATAGAACGCGCCTTCCAATTGACGCAGCTCGCGTCGCACCACTTCGTCTCGGGTGCGTGTGTTGCCAACCACATTAATTCGGCGTACGTACACTCTACGACCTGGGTCGACGAGAATGGTGAACGACACCGTGCGTTTGGCGCGGTCTACCTCGGGCACGGCATTGGCGTTGGCAAAAGCATAGCCTTCGTTTCCCAAGCGATCAGTGATTTTTTTGGTGGAGTCGTTGAGCTTTTCGCGAGAAAAGACCTCGCCCTCTTTTAATTGGATCAAGGGAGTCAACTGTGCCGCAGGAATGATGGTATCGCCACCAAGCTTGACCTCAGTTACCGTGTATTTTTCGCCTTCGGAAATATTCACGGTGATAAAAATGTCTTGGCGATCCGGCGTAATCGATACTTGAGTCGATTCAACGTTGAAATCCAGAAAACCGCGATTCAAGTAGTAGGAACGTAGGTTTTCTATGTCGCCCTGAAGCTTTTGTCGCGAATATTGATCGTTCTTGGTGTACCAAGTAAGCCAACCCGGCGTTCTAAGCACGAATTGGTCGAGCAGCAAGGATTCGCTAAATGCTCTATTTCCGACAATATTGATTTGTTTGATCTTCGCCACATCGCCTTCATCAATGGTGAAGTTGACGGCGACACGATTGCGCTCAAGCGGCGTAATCGTTGTCGTAACCGATACTCCGTATTTACCCTTGGAAAGATATTGACGCTTGATCTCCTGCTCGGCTTGATCGACCAGTGCGCGATCAAAGACGCGCCCTTCCTGCAGGTTGGACTCGCGCATGCCTTTCCTGACCGCCTCGGGTTCGAATTCCTTCATTCCAGTAAAGGAAATGGAAGCGATCGCGGGCCGCTCCTCCAAGGACACGATCAATACGTCGTTCTCGACTTCTATTCGCACATCGCGAAAAAAACCGGTGGCAAATAGCGCTCGAATCGCCTGGGTTGCTTTTTCGTCGGTGAATGTTTCGCCAACTTTCACCGGCAGGTAACTGAAGACCGTTCCAGCTTCGATACGCTGAATGCCTTCGACACGAATATCCTTGACGACAAAGGGGTCGAAAGCCCAGGCGTTCGCGCAAATCGCCATCCAACCAACAACCAGCAAAAAATGCCTGAGCATATGCCTATCCAGAAAACAGCCGACTAAAATCGTTGTACAGGGCGAATACCATGAGTACTAAAAGAAGCGCGACGCCTATGCGCTGGCCAAATTCCATGGTCTTTTCGGAAAGTGGTCGTCCCATCGCGATTTCGGCGACATAATACATCAGGTGCCCACCATCCAATAAGGGAACAGGCAGCAAGTTGAGTACTCCCAAGCTGATCGAAACGATCGCGATGAAAAGCAGGTAAGGCAACCAACCTGCTTGCGCCGACTGCCCGGCGTAGTCGGCAATAGTTACCGGACCACTGATGTTTTTCCAGGAGACATCGCCGGTAATCATTCGCCCAATCATTTGCAAACTAAAAATGCTGGTTTCCCAGGTCTTATTCAGCGCCAATCCCAGCGAGTCAATAGGTCCATGGCGGATCGTTGTATACAGGTTTTTTGTTTCCTCTTCGTCAAGGGCGGGTTCCGCGCCAATTCTTCCTATCTGTTTGCCACGTTCACTGACTGCTCGTGGGGTAATTGATAGATCCGATTCTCCTGAATTGTTAGAAATACGCAGCCGAACGGAAACATCGGCTTTGGAGCGAACGTAGAGCACGAATTCGTCCCAAGTGCCGATTGTTTTGCCGTCGACCGATAGAATTCGATCTCCCGGGCGCATACCCGCTTTTTCTGCTTCTCCTCCAGGAATCGCTTTGCCGATCACGGCGTCAGGCCGATAAAGACGGATACCCAATCTTGCGACTGGATCGCCCTCGAGGCCTTCTAAATCAAATTGGCGCAAATCCAAAACCTTGCGAATAGTTTCGCCACGTCGATCAAGAACCTCAAGATCTATCTCAGATCGATTCACCGCAAGCTGCAGCAAGCGCCAGCGCGCCTCTTGCCAAGTCGAGACGACCTCATGATCGATTTGCACCAAGATATCGCCGCGTTTCAACCCCGTAGACGCGGCGACACTACCGAGTGCCGGCTGCGCGATCATTGGTCTGGCATCGGGAATGCCGCTAATATAAAGGGCCCAATAAAGCAAAATGGCCAGCAAAAAATTGGCGCCCGGACCAGCCGCGACGATAAAAATTCGCCGCCACACACTTTGTCGATTAAAAGTTTGCTGCAATTGTTCAGGGGCAACCGGGCCTTCATTCTCGTCGAGCATTTTCACGTACCCGCCCAACGGAATTGCGCTAATCACCCACTGCGTTCCATCTTTAGAGAATTGCCTGGAAATCAAAGGGCGTCCGAAGCCCATCGAAAAGCGCAATACCCGTACCCCGCACATTCGAGCCGCGAGATAGTGACCATATTCATGAAAAACGATCAGTATCGCCAGCGCCAGGACAAAAGCCAACAATGTGATGAGGAGGCTCATGCGGCGCGTCCGATTCGACGCCCCACGGCTAGCCGTGCCTGTCGGCGCGCATGCGCATCGGCCGCCAGCACATCGTCCAGATCCGCAATGGGAGTCACGCTAATCGTCGCACTGGTCTCTTCTATAACGGCGATCACATCGTTGAAGCGAATCTCACGACCTAGGAATGCGGCAACGGCGACCTCATTCGCGGCATTCAAAATGGTGGGCGCGGAGCCGCCAAGGGCCAGCGCTTGGTAGGCAAGGCGTAGCGCCGGAAAACGCACAAAATCGGGAGGGTCAAAATTCAAATTCCCCATGGTGAATAAATTCAATGCGACAACTCCCGCTTCGATCCGATCCGGATATGCCAAAGCCTGCGCAATAGGTGTGCGCATGTCGGGATTTCCCAATTGCGCGATCACCGAGCCGTCGACATATTCAACCATCGAATGCACCACGCTTTGTGGATGGATCACTACTTGGATCGCATCGGCGGGCACGCCAAAAAGAAAATGCGCTTCGATAACCTCCAGAGCTTTGTTCATCATGGTCGCGGAATCGACGGAGATTTTTTTTCCCATCTCCCAAGTTGGATGCGCGCAGGCTTCCTCTGGCGTTACATTCTCCAGTTGATCTTGATTTCGATTGCGAAATGGGCCTCCCGATCCCGTTAGATAGATGCGTCGAATACCCAAGGATTCGCGGCTTGCACCGTGGCGATTCGGGGGCATGCATTGAAAAATGGCATTGTGCTCGCTGTCTATGGGCAGCAACTCCGCGCCATGACTAGCGACAATATTCATGAAAACCGGTCCCGCCATGACCAATGCCTCTTTGTTGGCCAGAAGCAATCGTTTGCCGGCGCGCGCGGCCGCCAACGTTGGCGCCAAACCGGCCGCGCCAACGATTGCTGCCATGACAATTCGCACCTCTTCCAAAGTAGCGATTTCGACCAGCCCACTTGGACCGCCAAGAACCTTCGCGGCGCATCCAAGTTCACCTAATCGCGTTTGTAGTGCTCCCACCAAATTGGCGTCCGCGATTACAGCGTAGCTCGCCTCATGCTGAGCGCACGATCGGGCCAATTTTTCGACTTCGGTATTAGCGCTGACGGCAACGACGCGGAATCGACCGGGATGGCGCTCCACGACATCAAGCGTGCTTTGCCCGATCGAACCAGTCGCGCCAAGGATGCAGATGCCATGCGTCATTTATGCCGTCGCTCATTAACCATAGTCTTGATTCATTATCCGCGATTCGGTCGGTGAACAAATCACTCCATCGCGGCCGTCAAGGCACGAAGATCCATGCCGCCAATGGGAGAACTGGCAGTAATGCATCGATTCGATCCAAGGCGCCGCCGTGTCCCGGGAGAATTTTTCCACTGTCCTTGACACCCGCCCTGCGCTTGAGGTGGGACTCGAATAAATCTCCATAGATCCCCAGGACTGCGAGAAGAACCATCAAAAAACAAAGTTGCGAAATTTCGCTCCAACCACCGGTAAAATTTGACGGCAATAGCCCAACCGAGTATGTCCCCAAAAGGTACGCGTAGAGGAGCACTGAAATTAACGCTCCTGCGACGCCTTCCCAAGTTTTCCCCGGGCTGATATGAGGCGCTAATTTATTTCGGCCAAGAATTCGACCGACGAAATAGCCCATCGAATCGGAGATCCAAACGACACTCATCAAGGATATTAATAACCATGGGTCTGCATCGCGAAGCACCAATAGCGCAATCGATGCGCTGCCGATGACGACAAAGCCTGCCATTAGGGAAAATCCCATATTTTTAGGTGTGGCTATTCGCCAAAGCCAATACGGCACCAAGACAATCCAAAATACGCTTGATAACAGGAACAGCGCCGAGCCGAGAATTGGCGGCACCTGAAGCAATGCCCAAGCCAGTATTGTCAGAGAAATACTGAAAATAAATATCCAGCGGGTCCAACCGAATAAATTGCTCAAGCGCGCCCACTCGTGCGCGGCTATCGCTGCGCAGGACGCACAAACAACGACCCAGACGATGCGAGGGGCCAAAAACAAAACGCAGGACAACGCCACTATCATGGCGAACGCCGTCAATACACGCGTTTTCAGCATTGCCAACAATCGGCTTGGAATGGCGTGCGGGAGTCAACCCCGGCCGGTGGATTCACTATTCGCCGCTGCTTCGGCCATTTCACCGCGAGACTCCAGTTGCTCGCTGGTGCGTCCAAATCGCCGCTCCCGTGTCTGAAACCAGTCGATTGCCTCATTAAGTGACTCCCTGTCAAAATCCGGCCAGAGCTTGGGAGTGAAATACAATTCCGTATAGGCAAGATGCCATAGCAAAAAGTTGCTGATACGCTGTTCTCCCCCAGTACGAATAAATAGGTCGGGCTCGGGTGCGTAGTTCAAGGACAATAACGGCGCAAGCGACTCTTCGGTAATTTCTTGGATGTCGCGAGGGCTTTCTCGCACAAGCTTATTTACCGCCTGCAGCATATCCCAGCGACCGCCGTAATTTGCCGCGATAGTTAAAGTGAGGCGATTGTGATGTGCGGTTTGTTCCTCCGCGCGCTGCGCCAGTTCACGAATACGAGCGCCAAATGGGTCAAGATTTCCGATTATCCGCAATCGAATGCGATTCCGATCAAGTTTATCGATCTCCTGTTCCAGGGCCATCATGAACAGTTGCTGCAAAACGCTGACCTCTTCCTGGGGCCGTCGCCAGTTTTCCGAACTAAAGGCGAAAAGCGTTAAGAATTCGATCTTAAGATCGATACAGGATTTGGTAATTTCTCTGACGGTTTCAACCCCACGTCTATGACCCGCAACCCTTGGTAAGTATCGTTTTTTTGCCCAACGCCCATTGCCATCCATGATGATCGCGACGTGGCGCGGCATTTCGCGGGTCGGTGGAATTCGCAAAGTGGAACTGGAAAACGATGAGGGTGTCTTGGTCAAATCACCCACCTTATACCGACATGAGTTCGGATTCCTTCGTCAAAAGGATTTTGTCCACTTCGGCGATGAATCGATCAGTCAGTTTTTGGATTTCCTCCTGCGAACGCCTATCCTGATCTTCGGATATGTCCTTGCTTTTTAGCAGTTCCTTGGCCGAATTGTTGGCGTCGCGCCGCAGACCCCGCACCGCGACCCTGGTGTTTTCTCCTTCCGCTTTGACAATTTTCGTCAATTCTTTGCGGCGTTCCTCGGTCAAAGGGGGCATCGGCACTCTGATGGTTTCCCCTTGGGCGGCTGGATTCAAACCCAAGTCGGCATCGCGGATGGCCTTTTCAACGGCGCCGACGAGTTTTTTCTCCCAAGGCGTGACGCCTATCGTCCTAGCGTCGATCAAATTGACGTTCGCCAATTGGGTGATCGCCGTCGGCGTTCCATAGTAATCAACCTTGACGTGATCAAGAATTCCCGGATGGGCACGACCAGTACGAACCTTGCCAAGATTGATCTTTAGCGATTCGAGCGCCTTTTGCATCTTTTGTTCGGCGTTTTTCTTAATATCCGCTGTGGTCATGGCGTCTCCAAAATCCAATGGAATAGCATCAAGTTTACGACTCCGTGACTGGTGGCGCAAAGTCGCGAATTCAATTTGCTTGCGGGGAGTAGCTACCCGTTAACCGCGAGGCGCCGAATCACGTATGGACATAAGTGCCCTCATCCTCGCCAAGAACAACCCGCTGCATAGCACCGGGCTTGAAAATGCTAAATACTGCAATCGGCAGATTTTGATCCCGACATAAAGCGAACGCCGTGGCATCCATGACTTTTAGGCGCCGGCCTATTGCCTCATCGAACGATAAGTTTTTATATCGAGTGGCGTCTCCATGCGTCTTGGGGTCGGCCGTGTATATGCCATCGAC
>JBJXEY010000379.1:0-7695 GCA_046153355.1 Burkholderiales bacterium | reverse complement strand
ATCAACTCCTTGATGGAACGAATCGGCATGGAGGCCGGCACGGTAATGGTTCGCAAACTCTCGAACAGTGAAATGATCGGCGAGAGATCCTTCTGTGGATTCCAAGTGACGCTTTTCAACATCAAGTAGCCGCCCACCAGCGTGCTGGTGGTGGCGAATAACAGCGTGTACCCATCGGACGGCGAACGAACCACTACCTCCGTGCCGATCAGGCCGTTGGCGCCAGGACGGTTCTCCAGAATGATCTGCTGCCCCAGCATCTCGACCATCTTGGGCATCATGATGCGAAAGTAAGGGTCGATGCCGCCAGGCGGATAGGGCACCACCATGCGGATGGGTTTTTCGGGGTAGGACTGGGCCTGGGTGGCGGCGGGTGACCATGGCAGGGCCATGACAAGGCTAGAAATCAGTGTCGACATTTTTCGATTCATGGCATCTCCCCGACTGGACAATTGGCAAAGCGAACTGCGAGAAAAAGGCGTGGAATCAATATTACTGCGCTACGCGAAGGCGGTGTTTTGCACAGATGGTACGAAATGCCGCTATGCTGAACATCGCATCATCTACTTGGAGGCCACAAACATGATTTCCACAATTCTTGCGATTCGCAACTCAACGACGGCATCGGTTCTTTCGCTCCTCATGCTGTTTAGCTCGACCACGGTTGCCCAGAGCTACCCGGCAAAACCGATCAAGCTCATCAGCAGTTCGGTGGCCGGCAATAGCGGCGATACGGCGATGCGCATGGTGATACCGGGCATGGTCGCGGGGCTCGGGCAACCGCTGCTCATGGAGATTCGCTCTGCGGCGGGCGGCCAGGTCGCCGCGGTGGCGGTGAAGACCTCGCCTGCGGACGGCTACACATTTCTTTTCGCCTCGACCAACATGGTGTCCTCGGTGTTCCTGGTGAAGGACTTGCCATTCGACCCGCGCACCGATTTCGCCCCGGTCAGCAAACTGATTTCGGTACCCAGCCTGTGGGCAATCAGCGCGGCGCTTCCGGCCAACAATATGAACGAGTTCATTGCCTATGCGAAGAAAAATCCCGGCAAGATCGCCTATGGCAGCACTGGCGTCGGCACCGGTTTCCATCTGGTCGGAGAAGCCTTCAGCATCGACACCGGTGTCTCCATGTTGCACGTGCCCTACGGCAGCGGCGGCGTCGCGGTGCCGGTTACCGACCTCGCCAATGATCGCATCCAGCTTTACTTCCCTTCCTACATCAGCCTCTTGCCGGTGATCAAGAGCGGCAAAGTCAAGGTGCTCTCGATCGTCGACCGTTCGCGCCTGAAGGCTTTGCCCGATGTGCCGACCATATTCGAGACGCTGCCCAATTACACGCTGATGGCCCCGTTCTTTGGCATGTTCGCGCCCGCCGGTACGCCGCGCGCGATAACCGGGCGCATTCAGAGCGAGATGAAAAAAGCGCTTACGCCGGAGGTTGTCACAAAACTTGAGGAACTGGGCGCCACGCCGGTGGCCAATACGCCCGATGAGTTCGCGCAGGATCTGCGCGAGTCGCTGGAGGCTTTTAGCAAGGCCGTCAAAGCCGTCGGCATCACTCCGCAATAAAGAATGCAAAAAAAGCCGGTTACATCAGGAGAGGCAACCCATGAAACGCAGCACTGATCGAATTCTCACCACCCATGTGGGGCGCTTGCAGCGTCCAGAGCCGCTCACCGAAGCAATGATGGCGCAACCGCAAAAACGGCCCTCCGACACAGCCTTCACCCGTCTGCTCGCGGACTCGGTTACCGCAGTGGTGCGCGAGCAAGCCGACGCAGGCGTCGACGTGGTCAACGACGGCGAGTTTGGCAAACTCAGTTGGCATACCTATCTTATGCAGCGCATGGCGGGCTTCGAGATCGCCAAGCGCGCCGCGGACGCGCCGCGCGATCCGCCCTCCCTTGATCGTCGCGATTTCGGCGAGTTCTACGCCTGGCTCGACAAAACCTACAAGTATTACCGCGATCCGGGTGGCGAACCGCCGGCGGGCACGGAGTGGGTCTGCACCGGGCCGATTTCGTACTCGGGCGCGGCGGCCATCGCCGAAGACACCACCAACCTCGCCGCGGGCGTGAAAGCCGCGAAGGTCGAGGAAGCCTTTCTTCCCGCCACCTCGCCACTGCGCCCCGGCCGCAATGTTTTCTACAAAGACAATGACGCCTTCCACTACGCGGTGGCCGATGCCATGCGCGACGAATACCGCGCCATCGTCGCTGCCGGCTTCATTGTGCAGATCGACGACCCGCGCCTGCCAGGCTTATGGGAATCCCAGGGTCGAGAACTCAGCGTGGCCGAGTACCGCAAAATGGCCGACGCGCATGTCGAGTTGGTCAATCATGCCTTGAAGGGCATCCCCGAAGAGCGCGTGCGTTATCACATCTGCTGGGGCAGTTGGCACGGACCGCATTCGCGCGATCTGCCGATTCAGTATGTCGCCGACATCATGATGAAGATCAACGCTCAAGGCTATTTGTTCGAAGCGGCCAACTCGCGGCACGAACACGAGTGGCAAGTTTGGAAAGATGTCAAAATTCCCGAGGGAAAAATCCTCATTCCCGGAATCGTGGCGCATGCCACCAATGTGGTCGAACACCCGGAACTAGTGGCCTGGCGAATCAAACTCTTCGCCGACATCGTCGGACGCGAAAACGTGATGGCGGGCTCGGACTGCGGTCTGGGATATCGCGTGCACCCGCAACTGGCGTGGGCCAAACTCAAGACGCTTGCCGAGGGCGCGAAATTGGCAAGCGCACAACTGTGGAAGCGATCATGACTCGAGAAGTACTGCTCCTAGGTAGCGTGCCGCTGCAACCGGCCGCGCGCGTGTTTGAGACCGTAGCTAAGCACCTTGGTACTAGCGCGCCGCGCATCCCGGATGGGGAACAGATCGGCTGGCTGCAGGCGGCGTTTAAGAGTTTTGCCCAACATCCGATGTTGGAGCAAAGCCGTCAGGTGCCTCTCGATGCGGGCGGGCGCATTCCGCTCAATATTTATCGCTTGAAAGAAGGTGTGTCGACTGAGCAACTGACACTGGGTCCCTACGGCTACGCCAGCAACGCGATCAACTCCTACCGTCAATTCAAAACGCTTCGCGACGAAGGCAAGATTCCGGCAGGCACGCGTTTCCAAGTCACCCTGCCGGGCCCGGGCACCTCCGCCTATGTCATCGAACTCCCGGCGGAAAAGCTATTGCCCATCGCGCGCGCGGCGCTGGCGCGCGAGATCGAGGAAATTGCGGCTGCCATTCCCGCAGCCGATCTCGCCATTCAACTCGATATCGCCATGGAAGCCGAACACGAGGAGTACCTACGCCGACCCAATGCCTGGGACCAGCCGATGCATAAAGTTTTTCACTGGACCTTGGAGCAGATGGCCGAATCGGCCGCATGGCTCGCCGAGCGCGTACCCGCCGGCGCGGAACTCGGGTTGCACATCTGTTCGATCTGGCACCACGACACCGGTGCGGGCCAGGATAACCAGGTGCTGGTGGATGCGGCCAATGCCATCACGTCGCGGATGACGCGGCCGGTTTCCTATATTCACATCCCCATCATCCCGGAGCATGAGGAGGCCGACTACGACATCCTGCGCTCATTGCATTTGGGTGCGGGGACGAAGCTCTACCTTGGCCTCATCAATCTCGCCGATGGACTGGAAGGCACGAAGCGGCGCATTACCATGGCGAAAAAAGCTGTGCCAGATTTTGGCATTGCGATGTTCTGCGGCTTGGGCCGCGCGCCCGGTGCGGCGGGGCCTTCGGGAACACTCGCCCATGCCGTCGTCCCAGCGCTGCGCCGCGCGACGCCGGACACCCTCGCCGACGTTCTTAAGTTGCATCGCGACGCCGCGTCGCTGTAACACCATGTAAAGCGTCTGCCATTATCAGGCTGGGTTGGGTCGATGGCACTGCGCTCATATCGTTTTCTCCGCTTCAATCCAGCGTCACGCCAAGATTCTTAATCAACGGCCCCCAACGCTCGATGTCATCGCGCAGTGACTGGGCGAATTGCTCGGGCGTGTTGGTCACCGGATTCATCACCTGGCGCTCGTAGATTTTCTGCACATCAGGCGCGCTCATCACTACGCGCACGATTTCGCGATTCAAGCGATCGACAATTTCCTTGGGAGAGCCTCCGGTAGTGTAGACGGCGACGTAGCCGGTGGGCTCGAACTCGCGCATCCCCGCTTGATCGAAGGTGGGCGTATCGGGCAACACGCCCACTCGCCGCTCGCCGGTGACCGCGATCCCCTTTAGCTTGCCCGCGCGTACCGGCCCGGTAAGCTGTTCCACGGCATTGAAAAATATCGCCTGCACGCGCCCGGCGATGAACTCGGGGATCACCTGCGCCGCGCCTTTGTAGGGCACGTGCAGCAGATCGGTGCTGGTGCGGCTTTTAAACATCTCCATCGCCAGATGAAACGGCTGCCCCAGGCCCGAGGAGGCATAGGCCATCTTGCCGGGGTTCGCCTTGGCGTAGGCGATGAATTCTTTGAGATCGCGCGCTGGAACGCCCTCACCCGCATACAACACCATCGGGGCTTTGCCAATCAGCGTAATCGGCGCGAAATCGCGCAAAAGATCATAGGGCAGCGTTTTGTACAGGAATCGCTGCGGCACCATGCTGCCGTTAGTGAGCAGGGTGTAGCCATCTGGCGCGGCCTTGGCGACCACCTCCGCGCCCGCGATACCCGCCGCGGCCGCGCGATTCTCCACTACCACCGGCTGACCGAGGTTGGTAGCCAAAGGCGCGGCGATCGTGCGCGAAATCACATCCAACGGACCACCCGCGGCAAAGGGGATGATCCAGCGCAACGGTTTTGTTGGGTACGCCTGCGCCGCCGCCTCGCCCATTGATGTTGTGGCTAGCGCAAGCGCGCAAGCGGCCAGTGTGGAGCGGTTGCACAGTGCCATTGGACGAGGATGTAATTGGGCTTATATGGGCTATTTCGGCTTTACGTTCCGCTACTCCGGCTGTACGTTCAAGGTCTTGAATATGGTATTCCAATACTGCCTGCGCTCGCGAATGAATGCGGCAATCGACTCCGGCGTTCCAGCGCTTGTAACCTGAAAACTCATATTCAACAGGCGCTGCTGATACTCCGGATCGCGATTGATCTTATCCATCGCCGCGTTCAATGGCGCAATAATGCTAGTAGGCAGGCCACGTGGACCGGCGAGGATGCCCATGCCGCTGGTGCGGTACCCAGGAAAAGTTTCGCCGATCGAAGGGACATCCGGCCACAACGGGTAACGCCCGACCCCATCGACCGCGACAACGCGAAGCTTTCCCGCCTTAACGAAGCTATCGAGTTGCAATGGCGCGGCAATGATCCATTCGATGCGCCCTGCCAATACATCTTGCATCTGCTGCCCCGCGGTCTTGTAGGTCACGCCCAGCATATCGGTGCCGGCGAGTTTATTGATCCACTGCCCCACCATGACAAGCAGAATTACATTGGTGACGCCATAACTCATCTTGCCCGGCTTGGCTTTAGCCAACGCAATCAAATCGGGCAGCGTTTTCACCGGCACATCCGGATGCACGGCGATCGACAAGCGATCTTGTTCGTAGATCATGCCAATGGGCACCATGTCGCGATCGGCGTCGTAACCCGGATTCTTGAGCATATAGGGATCGAGCACCCAGGCACCCATACCGGAGAACATCAGCGTGTAGCCATCCGGTGGCGCTTTCACCATGGTGTGCGTGGCAAGCGTGCCTCCCGCGCCCAGTACGTTTTCGGCAAGAAACGGTTGACCGTACTGTTTGCTCAAGCGCTCGGCGAGCATGCGCCCGATTAAATCGGGACTCGTCCCCGGCGGGGTAGAGATAACGATTTTTACAGGCTTGGTTGGCCAAGTTTGCGCTATGGCGCCTTCCAGGCAAAAAGCCAGGGACAAACTCACCAGGGCACGAAATACAGTTGAACAAAACATCGCAATTTCCTCGCTTCAATTTTTCACTTAAATTTCTTGCCGTAGGCAGGATATGTTTGGCCATCGCGAATGGCGCGCCCATTTACCCGGCCGCGCTTTAAGTCTGCAGCATCACCCGATAACGCGCCACATCGAAGCCATCGCCCGAGTGTTTGATGCCGATGGGGACCAGAAGGTAGTTGTTGCCCTCAAACGAAAGCGTAGGTCCGATGCGTTTGTCGAATCCACCTTCGCGCAAACACAGCAGCACTTCATCTTTCAAATTGCGATCATCATTAAGAAGAATCGCTTCCTGGCTGGCGATGCCACCCAGGGTCACCACGAAAGCCGCTTTCGCCAGGGTGAGAATGCCGACGTTCGACTGCAATTTGGGCATGCGGTTCCATCGACGCACGATACCCACGGAACAAGCGCCGCTGCCGCCCTCGACGCTTAAACCCACCAAACGCCCGACGCTTAACCAATCGCCTTGAACATTGCTGACGATTGCGCCCACGCCACCGGCGCTGATGTTCTGCGTCACCCAGCTCTCGGGACCGCTTTGCGCCGGCTCGCCTTGCACGCGCGCCATAATCCCGGCCATGCCATTAGCCACCACCAATCGGTGCTGCACTTCGTAGCGATCACTTTTACGCACCGGAGGCGGCGTCATCCATGACATTTTCAAATGCGACAGCGCGCTTTGTACCTGCAAGGTGGTATAGGCGCCACCTAGATTTAAGTCCGAAGGAATACCACCGCCTTCAACAATCTTAAGTAGCGCATCTAACTGCCCGGCTGCCGCGCCAGCGGTGAAAAATCGCAAAGTGGGCGAGGCCGGTGCGGCCTGTACCAGACGTTTTGGCGGAGCGCCCAGGGACAGATCGATATAGTTGTAGGTGGATTGCGGCTGATGCGCGGCACCAATGGCAAATGCGGCGCCCAGGTGCGCAATAACCCACTCGACCAATTCGATTTCCGATTGCATCAGGCAATCCGGCGAGGAGGCTGCCAACATCAATAACTTGAGGAACTCGCGCTCAGCGGTTGAACTCTGTGGCGTATTTGGGTAGAGCTTGACCGATTCGCCAGGCAATTTTTTTGCTTCGACAAAACGATACGCGCGACCGATAGCCTCCCATACTGCGGGGTCGCTGGGCTCATAGTGCATGTACTGCCATTTGAGCTGCCCGGCCAAGGCACGCATTGCTCTCACACACAGTAACGGCAAACGCACTTTTAAGCGACCCGCCGCGCCCGAATCGGCCGCGCATTGATCAAGACAACCCACGTAGGCAGTGGCCAGATCCTTCCAATACGCCGACAAGGCCCGCCACAGACGCGCCTCTTGGGTTTTTGGCAAACTGGGTGTCGAAACATAATCGCGCGTGAGCTTGCGCTGATGCGGTAGCGCCGTTTCATCCAGAAGAAGGATGACCTCCGCGCGACGCTCCGGTTTGAAATCCTCTGTGGCGCCAACCGAAACGATCCAATCGCGAATTTCCTCGAGCGCCTTTTCCGCGTCATTTTTGGGGATCGCCGCCAAGGTCTCCTTGGCGGTCTTTTCTTCCGCCAGAGGATGATCCGACTTGCGTCCGCCCAGCCAACTCAAAACCATGTCGTGTGTTCTCCCAGCAAGATACGATTCTCCGGCGGTCGAATTTCAAGCGACATTCTTAGATGTCGTCCCGACGCAAAACTTACCGCGTCAAACTAAGCCGGATGTCTTAGTGCGCCCAATTGCGCCCAAGGAGGCAATTATCTCAGAGACC
>JBJXEY010000364.1:0-2682 GCA_046153355.1 Burkholderiales bacterium | reverse complement strand
CGTCTGACTGGATGATCTCGGCAAATTGCTCGGGCGTGCTGGCGATAATGTTGAAACTGAGCTTGGACAGACGCTCGGTCACCGCCGGACTGCGCATGATCGATACCACCTCCCGATGCGTCCGGTTGATCACTTCCATCGGCACCCCCGCCCGGGTAACCATGCCGTTCCAGGCGACACCAACCGCCTCGGGAATGCCCACTTCGGTGATCGTGGGCACCTCGGGCATTTGCGCCATGCGCTGCGGCGAGAGCACCGCCAGCGGACGCAGGCGACCGGCACGCACCTGTTGAATGGAGCTAGGTACTGCGTCAAAAAACAAATGCAGGCGCCCGCCCAGCATATCGGTGATCGCCTGGTCCTGTGCCTTGTAGGGAACAAAGGTCAGGTCCATGCCAGCGCGATCGCGCACCAGCACCGCGGCAATGTAGGGCAGGCCGCTGGTGCCTCCGGTGGCGGAAAAGGCAAGCTTTCCCGGCTGCGACTTGGCGTGCGCGACGAACTCCTTGAAAGTTACGGCCGGCACCGCGGGCTGCGTCAGCAGCCAGATGTCAACTGCCGCCAGCAGGCTAATCGGCGCGAAGTCCTTGATCGGGTCATAGGGCAGTTTCGCGAATAGGCTCTGATTGTAGGAAAGCAAGGATGCCTGGGTCACCATCATGGTGTAGCCGTCCGGCGCGGACTTCGCCAGGGTCTGAGCGGCAATGATGCCGCTCGCCCCCGGCATGGCCTCCACCACCACGGGCTGCCCCCAGGCGGAGGTCAGCCCGTCGGCGACGGTACGCGCAAGCGTGCCGACCGCTGTGCCCGGGACCGTGGGCATAATGATGCGGATGGCTTTGGTCGGAAATTGGGCCGCGCAGATCGTCGTGTACAACAGCAAACCCAGGGCTAACGCCCCTCTCGTCGTGAAATAGGCAAACATAAACACTCCTTCAAATTGCAAATTCCTTCCGTCTGGCAGTCGCTGGGAATCCCCCGCAGCAATCGCAAACACCCGCAATCATTCAGGTTTGATCCCCGCGGCCTTGATCACCCGTGTCCAACGCTCGATATCGCTGCGCATCTGCCGTCCCAGTTCTTCTGGTGTGCCTCCCTCGACAGCAATCGTCTGCTTGGTAAAGTCCGCTACCACCTCCGGTAGGGCGAGTACCTTGTTTGCTTCGGCATTGATTCTGGCAATGATTGCCTTGGGTGTTGCGGCGGGAGCGAGCAGCATGAAACCGCCCTTGGTTTCCACGCCGGGCACGCCACCTTCCGCGAAGGTCGGCACATCGGGCAGCAACGCCGAGCGTCGCAACGACCCGGTGGCAAGAATCTTCAACGCCGTCCCGCCCTTCCTCATCTGCGATGCCACCGCTGGGTAGCCAGTGAAGGTCATTTGTACGCGCCCCGCAAGCAGGTCTGGTAGCGCCAGGGCGAGCCCTTTGTAAGGCACGTGGAGCGCCTCGAATCCGGCTTGCATCTTGAGTAGCTCCATACCCAAGTGGTGCGCCGCACCGACGCCCGGTGTGGCATACGCCAGCCCTCCCTTTCGTTCCTTGGCGATACGCACGAAATCACGCAGGTCCCTGGCCGGCACCGCGTCGGCGTTGACGACAAGAAAAAATTCCACCGACCCGATGGCGATAACCGGTTCGAAATCCATGAGCACATCGATCGTCAGGCGCGGGTCAATCACCTGCCTGGTCACGGCGCCGTCGGCAGCGGCAAGCAGCGTGTAACCGTCGGGCGCCGCTTTTTTCACGTACTCCATCGCAATCATGCCGCTGCCGCCGCCCCGATTCTCCACAATGATGGTGCCCAGCGTCTTGTTCAACCGGTCCGCAACCAGACGTGCCGCCAGATCGGTGCCGGCGCCGGGCGCATTGTTGACAATGAACTGGATGGGCTTGGACGGATAAGGCTGAGCGCCGCAAATTGGAGCCAATCCGATTAACAGCAACGAAACAACGGCAGAAAATTTACACATGAATCGGCAAACTCCTCGTCTCAATGGGCACGCCGCGTTCTGGGAATGCGCGCGCTCATAGGCGCGCAATGCTTCAACCGGATCATCGCGCATGCCCTGCAGATGCTGCGCCAGCAGATACACCTGAACGTCCATGCCGCGCCGGCGCAATGCAACCGCGGCTGCGAGTCTGCCGATGCCGCCGCCGATAATGGCAATCTTCAGTTGGCGATCACCAGTGCTCTGCGGCAATTTCCCCACCATTGAACAGTTTCATTTGAACCGATTGCTTGGCACGTTTGGATGTCATGTTCCGGAATGCGCAGGACCAGCGAGGCGGACAGATTTCAGGTTTTCAAATCCTGCAAAAACATCTCCGGCGGTAGCACGTGGCCGAGGCCTTTCTTTTTGGCGTTTTCGAAAATTCGCCCGCCCACCGCCGCAAACTGTATGCCCTGCAGTCCCGCCGAGGGACCCATGTCGCCCTCGCGCACTCCAAGGCTCTGATTTACGCCGATGGTGATCTCGGTCTTGTTGCGCCCATAAGGTATGCCTGCCTTCCAGTCGCAAACCGCGACATGCCTGGCATTCGGATAACGATTGCTGCGATCCTTCAGGCCGTGTGCGTCCCAACTGCTGGTGGGTACGGCTTTTAGCTCCTCGGGCGTACCCGCGGCGTAACTCATCACGCCCATGCGGATGCCAAATCCATCATCGATGTACCCGGCGAT
>JBJXEY010000350.1:0-5512 GCA_046153355.1 Burkholderiales bacterium | reverse complement strand
CAAATGTCTGGCGGTGCTGGATACGATGTGCTCATTGGTCAATCCGGTGCCACAACATTTCATATTGACCCGGCCGAGACAGGCCAGGATCACATTGAGGACACAGGGGGAGACAGTCTGGCTTTCGAGGACTGGTATTACCACAAGATCGGCATTGTCACGCCCGAGGAGAACCGCCAATTCGGAGGGCGGTGGGGCGTGATTGGCCCAACGGGATTCCCGCTGAGCCGCATTTATCAAGATTTCCACATTCTCTTTCCGCCGGACACCAATCCGCCACCCTTGACGGGAGAGGAAGATCTTTTCTATCTCGACAGCGCGAGCGGTTATCCATTTGATGCCAAAAGCATCGTTTATCTCAGCCTGGATGCCCTGCGCGCCGAGTTCGCGCGGTTTGGCATTTCCTACAAAGCCGAGGATATTCGCTTCATCCCCGAGTTGCCGCCAGTGCCCCAGATTGCGGCGAATGACTACGCCGCATTGCAGCCTCTGTACGAGGCCGGAATCATTGAGCATGACGTGATCGATATTGGCCCTGGCCTGGCACTGGGCAATATCCAGGTATTTCGCGAGCAAATTGCGCAAGGTGCCGGGTTCCGGGACACCGAATTGATCCTGGCGTGGAGCGGTGGTCACTCCCTGCGCGTGGCACTAGCGCAAACCGACGATCTGGTCGGGACTGGAATCGAGCGTTATCGTTTCGCGGACGGTACATTCATTTCAACCCGCGAGCTGCTGGCGCTGGCTACGCCCGTTTTCCTGCATACGGGGCCAGCTGAATTCACTTTTCGGCCGGGGTTCGGCGCGCAGACACTTGGGGCGCAGTACACGAATATCTTCTTCGATCCCGCCATCACCCCGGGCGACATAGCGTTTGATCGACTGGGCACTGCCCTCGTCATTTCCCGAAATGACAGCGCTGATCGATTGACGCTGCCGGACTGGTATGTGGATCCCAATGTGATCCCTGCTGTGACGGCACAATTCGATAACGGCGGTTCAGTATTACTTGCCAATGATCTCACCCGCGCTGGCCTGGTGGTGCGCGGCACCGCGGGCGATGACAATTTGCAAGGCCTGGAAGGATTTCCGAATAGCTTGTACGGAGAAGCCGGCAACGATTTTCTTGTGGGCGGGAGCGGCGACGAACTATTCGATGGCGGAAGCGGTCAAGATTCCATTGATGGCGGTCAGGGGGATGACACCTATGTTTTTGGGCGCGATTATGGTTTCGACTATCTCTATGACACTGGGGGCACCGACACCATCCGGGTCGCGCAGGGAATTGGTGTGCATGAAGTCGGCATTACCGCCGATCCCTACGGGACGGTGTATCTGGTTCTCGCGGGCTCGGACAGCCGGCTGGGTATTTCCGAGTGGCAGAACGACAATGCAAACAAAACAGAACAAATTGCGTTCGCCGACGGGACTGTCCTGGATGTTGCTGCGGTCCAGAGCCGTATAGCCACACTGGCGCCGACCCAGTTCGCCGATGTCATCTTCGGTTTTGCCGGCAACGAGGTTTTTAATGGGCTGGGCGGGGACGATCAACTCTTCGGGCAGGGCGGCAACGACATCCTGGACGGTGGGGCTGGCGCGGACATTCTGGAAGACGGAGACGGAAACAATCTCCTTCTCGGCGGCGAGGGAGACGACTATCTGGGAAGCCTCGGTGGTCAAAACCTGTTGATCGGCGGGGCCGGCAACGATTCGATCGAGCATCGCGCAAACGGCGGTGTCGTTGCTTTCAATCTTGGAGACGGCCAGGATACCGTCCTGGTTTCAGGCGATGTGACGCTGTCCATTGGTGGTGGCGTAAGCGCTTCCGATCTTGCCTTATCTGGGAATGACACGGAACTTACCCTCGCCGTAGGCACGAGTGATGTTATCCGGTTCTCGCGCTATGCCGATGTCACGGGAGAAATGCCCGCCATTACCCTGCAACTATTCGGCTCGGTGTACACCTACGATTTCAATGCTGTCATCGCCGAATTTCTGGCGCAATCGGCATCAAATCCGTCCTTGGTATTGCCGCTCACAAGCATTCTTCCGGCACATCTGTCCTCGTTCAGTGCGGATCATGCGTTGGGCGGCGCGCTTGCCCAGCGATACGCAACCACCGGGAGCTTGGATACGCTTTCGATCGGGCAAATTCAGGCGATTCTCGCTTTTCCGGATTTTGCCATCCAGCCTCAGGACGTGACCGTGGCAGGAGGCAATGGTGCGCCGACGCTGGCCAATGCCCTTGTTGATCAAAATGCGAGTGAAGACGCGTCGTTCAGTTTCGCGGTGCCAGCGAACACATTCGCCGACCAAGATCCGGGTGACACGCTTGCCTACAGCGCGACGCTAGAAGACGGCTCGGCGTTGCCATCCTGGCTTGGATTTAATGCGCTCGCCCGAGCCTTCAGCGGCACGCCGCTAAATGGGGATGTGGGCACGATGAGCATCAGGGTCACAGCCACAGACGGCGCATACGCTTTGGCATTCGACGTATTCGATCTTGTGGTCACCAATACGAACGATACCCCGACGTTAATCAACGCCATTGCCGACCAAAGCGCGACCGAAGATATGGCGTTCAGTTTTGTAGTGCCCGCCAACAGCTTCGCCGATGTGGATGCAGGCGATGCACTGACCTATAGCGCGACCCTGGCAGACGGTTCGGCGTTGCCTGGATGGCTGAACTTCAACGCAGTGACCCGCACCTTCAGCGGAACGCCGCTTAATCCGGACGTGGGGACGCTTAGTGTCAAGGTGACCGTGACCGATGGTTCGAACACTTCAGCATCGGATGACTTCGACCTCACGATTGCCAATACCAACGATGCGCCAGTGCTGGTTCAGGCGGTTGATGACCAGGCCTGGCTTGGCGGAGTTTCAAATTCATTGACCGTTCCGGCCGCGACCTTCCGGGATGTTGATGCCAACGACACGCTGACTTTCACCGCCGCGCTCGGTGGCGGGGCGCCGCTTCCGGCGTGGCTCGTCTTTGACCCGGTGGCCAGAACTTTTACCGGCGATCCCGACATTCAGATCGATGCGACCTTCCAAATCCGACTCACGGTAACTGACGGGTCGGGATTGTTCGCTTTCGATGACTTCAATATTCTGGTGACCCCGCCCAATCTAACGCTGGTCGGCACCCCGGGAGACGATGTGTTGACGGGCGGTGCGGGGGCCGACACATTGTCCGGCCTGGAAGGCAATGACGTGCTGCTTGGCAACGCCGGCAATGATTATCTTGACGGTGGTGCCGGCAACGATTTGCTCAATGGTGGTCGGGGCTCGGACACCTATTCCTTCGGCACGGGGTCCGGGTCCGATACGATTGTGAACGGCGATGACATGGCCGACCAGTCTCTGGATATCGTCAGCGTGACCGGTCCGCTGACCCTGTTGGACGTGGAGTTTGTGCTCGAGGGTGCGACACCGGAAATGCGAGTCCGCAATTCCGGTGACCGGTTGATTCTTGCAGGCCTGCTCGATTCACCGTCTGAAGACCACATCGATGAAATTCAGTTTGGCGATGGCAGTGTCGTTTCGGTCCGCCTTGGCACCGATCAGGACGATTTCCTCCAATCTGGAACTGGTGCGGCAATTCACGTCGGGTTTGCGGGCAACGACTTTATTGCCGGGATGGGGGGATCGGACATTTACATCTACACCGCCGGAGGCGGGTACGACACGATTCAGGATTTTCGCGAACCTGGCCAATCCAACGAGTTGTGGTTTGTCGGAACCGGTGGGCCGCAGACAGTGTCCCTGCAAGTCGCGCTCAATACTCTCATTTTTGACATCAATGGACAGGCCGCAGTCGAGGTAAATGGGTTCGATTCGAACGACGTATTCAACTCGGATGTATTGCAGAGGTTCCGATTCGATGACGGCACCGTGTTGAGTTACGCGCAGATGGTGGATCGGGGGTTCGATTTCTATGCGAACCTGAACCCATCCGGGCCAACCTTCACCAACGGAAAAGACCGGTACTTCGGATCTTCAGTCAACAATTCGTATTCGTCCGGGGACGGCGACGACACGTTGTACGGATTCGGAGGTGACGACCGGCTGTTTGCAGAGGCGGGCAATGATCGTTTGGAAGGTGGCGATGGCAACGACCTTCTGGTCGGCGATATCGGCGACGATGTATTTATCGGCGGACTCGGGAGCGATCAGCTTGTGGGCATGCACGGCAGCGACACCTATTACGCGGAATTCAGCGGTGGGGTCGATGTCATCGGGGAGTCCGAACTGCCGGGCGCCGGCGACGTGGATACCCTGATATTCGGTGCGGGCATCCGGCCCGTGGATCTGGTGGTGAGTCGCGATCCTGATCACCTATTGGTCAGTTCCAATACCGGCAGCGGGAGGATTGTGCTGTACGGCTGGTACGTGATTGCAGGGGCCCGCGTTGAACGATTTGTGTTCGACAATGAGGTGCTGACAGCCGAACAGTTCGAGTCATTGGGGAATGATGCGCCAACGCCGGCACCTGACGCAGTGTCGGTGAGTGAGAATGCGGCGACCGTGAATCTTGTACCCTCCCTGCTTGGCAACGACACCGACCCGGATGAGGGGGATGTTCTGACCATCACGGCCGCGGATTCGGCGATGACCTTGGGCACCCTGAACTTCGATCTCCTTGCCCAGACCTTGACCTATGTCGCAAATGCTGGCCAGTTCGATACGCTTGCTGCCGGCGCCACGATGATCGATCGATTTGCTTACTCGGTTTCGGATGCTCAAGGCGCAATCGGCACGGCCGACGTTGTCGTGACGGTGGTGGGGGTCAATGATGCGCCGATCGTAGCGATTCCCCTGGTCGACCAGGACGCGACCGCGCAGGCCTCTTTTTCATACCAGATCGCGGCCGGCGCGTTTTCGGACATCGACACGGGCGATACGTTGTCGCTGTCGGCTTCCCGTGCGGACGGCAGTGCGCTTCCTGCCTGGTTGGCGTTCGATTCTGCGACCGGACGGTTTTCCGGCACGCCGACCAATGGTGACATCGGGACGCTGAGTGTGATGGTGCGGGCAATCGATTCGCAAGGCGCCCAGGCGTCGGATGTGTTCGAACTGCGGGTGGCTACTCTGCCGATCGTGGGAACTGCGGGCAACGACAATCTCACAGGTACTGCCGCTGCCGATACGCTGATGGGTTTGGCCGGCAACGATATTCTGGATGGGGGCGCGGGCGCCGACACGATGCTCGGTGGCCCGGGCCTGGACCTGTACGTCGTGGATAACGCCGGTGATATCGTAGTTGAACTGGCGAACGAAGGCCTGGACGCGATTTCAAGTTCGGTCGAGTACACGCTGCCGGAGCATGTCGAGGCCCTGTCTCTGACCGGAACCGCTGCAATCAATGGCAGCGGCAATGCGGCCGACAACGTACTCACTGGCAACAGCGCCAATAACACCCTGAGCGGCGGGAGCGGAAGCGACTACTTGTACGGTGCGGGTGGCAACGACGTCCTCGTCGGCGGCGAAGGTGCCGACACCTTGTTGGGTG
>JBJXEY010000347.1:0-3368 GCA_046153355.1 Burkholderiales bacterium | reverse complement strand
CTTCGACCGCGACACGCGGCACACCTTTGGGCAACACGGCTGCACGATACGCGGCGTCCTGGCGGTCGAATACCGAGGTTGACGGCATCGACACCACGCGCACCGCGATGCCTTGCGCCGCGAGCAGTATTTGCGCATCCCGCGCGAGCGCGACTTCCGAACCGGTGGCGATGATCACCGCTTTGGCATCGGCAGCATCCGACAGCACATAAGCGCCACGCGCGACATCAGCGAGTTGCGCCGCACTGCGCTGTTGAAACGGCAGATTCTGGCGCGAGAACAACAGGCTCAACGGCCCGTCGCGGCGCTCGAGCGCGGCGATCCACGCCACCGTCGACTCCACCGTATCGCAGGGGCGCCACACATCCATGTTCGGCAGCAGGCGCAGCGTGGCGGCATGCTCCACCGGCTGGTGGGTAGGGCCGTCTTCGCCCAGGCCGATGGAATCATGGGTGTAGACAAACACCACGCGCGGCTTCATCAGCGCCGCCATGCGCAGCGCGTTTCTCGCATAGTCCGAAAAGGTGAGAAAGGTCGCCACATAGGGAATCACACCGCCGTGCAGCGCCAGTCCGTTGGCGATCGCCGACATGCCGAATTCGCGCACACCGAAAAACACATAGTTGCCGCCACCGGTATTGCCCATCGCTTTCGAGCCCGACCACCAGGTGAGGTTCGACCCCGCCAGATCGGCCGAGCCGCCCGCCAGTTCCGGCAATACCGGCGCCAGCGCTTCGATGGCGTTTTGCGAAGCTTTGCGGGTGGCAATGGTTTCGGCTTTGTCGTTGACCTGTGCCAGCACCTTGGCGGCGTGCGTTTTCCAGTCGCGCGGCAACTCGCCCGCCAGGCGGCGCTGCAATTCCGCGGCGAGTGCGGGATGTTGTTTGGCGTAAGCGGCAAACTTTTCGTTCCACGCGGTTTCGGCCTGTGCGCCGCGCGCGCGCGCATCCCAACCCGCATAAACCGCTTGCGGAATCTCAAACGGCGCATGCGGCCAGCCGATGGCGGCACGCGTGGCGGCGATTTCCTCAGCACCCAGCGGTGCGCCGTGCGCGCCGCCGGTATTGGCTTTCTTGGGCGCGCCCTTGGCGATGATGGTTTTGCAGCAAATCAGGATGGGTTTCGAGGTTTCGCCCTGCGCCTGCCGGATTGCGGCATCCACCGCTTCGGGATCATGCCCATCGACATCGCGGATCACACGCCAGCCGTAGGCCTCGAAACGCTGCGGCGTGTTGTCGGTGAACCATTGTTTGAGCTGCGCCTTTTCGGAATCTATCGAGATGCCGTTGTCGTCGTAGAGCGCGATCAGCTTGCCTAGGCCCAGGGTGCCGGCGAGCGAGCACACCTCGTGCGAAATGCCTTCCATCAAACAACCGTCGCCGAGGAACACATAGGTGCGGTGATCGATGACGGTGTGACCCTCGCGGTTGAATTCCGCCGCCAGCATGCGCTCGGCGAGCGCCATGCCCACCGCGTTGGCGAGGCCCTGGCCCAAGGGACCGGTGGTGGTTTCCACGCCCGGCGCCATGCCGTGCTCCGGGTGGCCCGGCGTTTTGGAATGTAATTGGCGAAAGTGTTTCAGCTCTGTCAGCGGCAAGTCGTAGCCCGACAGGTGCAACAGCGCATACAACAGCATGGATCCGTGGCCGTTAGACAGTACAAAGCGGTCGCGATTGGCCCACGCCGGATGCGCGGGATTGTGGCGTAAGTGCTTGTTCCACAAGACTTCGGCGATTTCCGCCATGCCCATCGGCATGCCGGGGTGGCCGGAATTGGCCTGTTGCACGGCGTCCATCGCAAGTGCGCGGATCGCGTTGGCCAAATCGGCTTGGGTAGTCATCTGGGCGGGTCTATACGAAGGCTGCAGAGGGAGCCGCCATTATAGCGCCCGCAGGGGGTGCGGGCGACCCCCTGGCCGACGAGAAAGGCGTTTGCACGAAGCTTGAGCACACCTCGCTTGCCCCAAGCTATCGCCGATTTGATCAGAGTGAAGCGTGGGTCAACAAGCCTCCGGCGCCCCTTCGACCACACTCAGCAAAGGCTTGTGTACAAGCGTGCCCTCAAGACTTATGGGCGCAGATCTAATATTGTTTCTGATTCAGTTGTCACAGCCTAATTAGACTCTAGCTCGCCGCCCGCCACATTCTACATTGCACCCGACGGGCTATCTGCTATTTCTTCGAACACTTCCAGTTTGCCAGCCATTCCACCATCTTGGCGCGACTTTCGCTACTAGGGACTTTTGCGATGCAGATACAGATGTCTTTGTCTATGATGCCCAGCGCCACATAATCATTGACTGCAATATCCACCGCCTCGATTCTGGGCAGCGTCAGCGTGAATACCTGATTAGAGGATAGGTTGCTTCCCTCGACAATCGTCCCTGTCAATACATGTGCGTCTGGCAGGTTGCCGGCAATAGAAGGCGATTTATTCGTACCCAACAATCCTTCCTTTTGCTTTTCAAATTTTGAAACTTTCGCCAACAAGCGAATATCTGGTATTCGATCCGCCGGCCATTGCCACGTATACATCTTTTGCGTGTCACCATTAGACATACTACATCCTCCTGCGAGAGCAAGACTCAATAAAACGACGGTTGTAACTACTGCTTGCGTTCCTTTTGCCGACATAATTCACCAAATTTATGGGGCGTCTATCAGCACACTATATCCACCACCTGTTTTTGCGGTAAATCCAATATACCCTGAATAGCTCTTGGTGCTCCCTTTCCTTTCCGCAACCAATTGTCTGAATAAATTGTCGGGGGTATCCAGTCCTGGTATGCCGCCCGGCAATATCTTTGCGTAAACAAACGCGCCAGAAGAGCGGGTCGAACAATTTCCTCCCAGTATATGAAACCCTCCTGCGTCGGCTTGAAACGTACGCCAATACTCCGCAAACAGCGCTGCAATCGGCGGAGTAACGTCAATGACTAGCAAGGTTGATTTAACGTCGTAGGTTCTTGCAAGTGCTGCGTCTATATAAAACGGACGATGGATACGTAGCAGATTGTAGTCATATACAACGCCTTTCATATTCATGCCAACTACGTTCCACGAATCTTGGCGGGCACTTGCTCCGGTGTTGGCCCCGCCTTCTCCGAAGAAACCAATAGGCGAACCGTCCGATAAAACGCAGTCTGCATGTTGTTCCATATTGCCTGGCGCGTGAGCAGGGCTAGTCTTGCCTCGAACTATTAACCCAACTGCACTCCCCGTAAAATCAACTGTTGTCATAATCTTATGAGCCCTTTTATACCCGTGTGCCCATCGGCATGCCGGGGTGGCCGGAATTGGCCTGTTGCACGGCGTCCATCGCAAGTGCGCGGATCGCGTTGGCCAAATCGGCTTGGGTAGTCATCTGGG
>JBJXEY010000346.1:0-6588 GCA_046153355.1 Burkholderiales bacterium | reverse complement strand
CACCCAAGGCAACAATGCCGCATTGAAAGATGGCACCGTCAAGCCTGTGGGCTTCGCATTCGACTTCGTTGAGGTCGATCCCCTCATCGACGCATTCCGCCGCATGACGCGCGGCATGGAGTTCGACGTGTGCGAGATGGCGATCACCACCTACATCTGCGGGCGCGAGTTTGGCAAGCGTTACACCGCGCTGCCGATTTTCATCGTGCGCGCTTTTCACCACGGTGCGATTCTGGTCAATACCAAGGCCGGCATCAAGACGCCCAAGGATTTGGAAGGTAAAAAGGTTGGCGTCAATCGTGGCTATACCGTGACCACTGGACTGTGGGCGCGCGGCATCCTAGCGCAGCAACACGGTGTTGATTTGAGCAAGGTAACGTGGGTGTTGTCCGGTGATGAACACGTCGCCGAATTCCGCAATCCGTCGAATGTCGTGCCTATCGAGAAGGGCAAGAAAATCGCCGACATGCTGGCCGCTGGCGAATTGGTCGCGGCAATCGGTGCCGAGTGTGATCATCCCGATGTCAAACCCTTAATTCCCAATGCCAAGGAGGCCGGCTACGAGGCTTTATCCAAACTTGGCCACTACCCCATTAATCACACTGTGGTGATGCGCGACGAGCTGCTCTCCGCCAATCCGGCATTGGGGCCTGCGGTGTTCAATGCCTTCGTCGATGCCAAGCGTTTGTATGTCGAGCGGCTGAAATCCGGTCAAATCGCCAAGATGACGGGCGTCGATGAAATGCACAAACGTGTCATGGAGCTCACCGGGCGCGATCCGGTGCCCTACGGCGTGGAAGCCAATCGCAAGACGATGGGTGAAGTCATCGACTACGCATTTGAGCAGGGCATCATCACCAAGCGCGTCAGCGTGGATTCGCTGTTCGCGCCGAACACGCTTGGCTTAACTGGCTAGCTAACCCTTGATCTGCCTGCCACCGCGCACGTCATTGACCAGCGCGGTGAAGGCATCAAGACTTAGTTTCGCACCATTCACATAGGTGTCGGTTTTTGAATCGAGCCATTTGGCGGCGTAACCGATTGCGGTGTGGGCAAGTCGTACCCGTCCATCCAGCCACGGCCCACCGCCGAATCCGCCGATCACCGGAATCGATACAGCCTTGACCACCGCGGGACCAGCAATCGGCCCCGAGTTAGTGAAATCCAGGGCCACCGCACCGGCTTTCTCAAGCGATATCGCCTGCGCGACCAATTTCTCTGTCATGCCCGCCGGCGCTTGCGCTCCGGCCGCCGACTGCGCGCTATACGGAATCCCCAATTGCATTGCCGTCTGCGGTGTCAAACCAAACTGCGCAAAAACTGGAATACCAGCGCGTGTCAACGCCTCCACGGCTTCTGGAAATTCGGCCGCGCCATCCATCTTGATCATGTCGGCGCCGCCTTCTTTCACAATGCGAATCGCCGCGCGCAACGCACTGGAGATGCCCTCCTGCAATGGCCCAAAGGGCAGATCACAACTGACAATGGCTCGTTTGGCACCGCGCCGCACCGCCTTGCAGCAGATGAGAATCTCATCCAAAGTTACCTCCAGCGGATTATCGTGCCCCCAAAGATTGACGCCCACCGAATCACCCACAGAAATGAAATCGACGCCCGCCCGTTCGGCAATCAAGGCCATTTGCGTATCCCAGGCGACAACACCAACGCTTTTTTTACCCTCGCGCTTCATCTGCTGCAGCGCCGGGATGGTCATGGCTTCCATGGCTACAACCAAGGCATCAGCGAAGCGTGGATCACATTGGGCACGCCCTGATTGCCCACCGACTTGATCGCCAGATCCACATCCTTCAAACCAAAGCGATGCGTGGTAATTTTATCCAGCGCAAAACGTTTCGAGGCCAATTGTTCCAGCGCCAATTCGCAAGCCTTATAACTATGGCCGCGCGCACTCTTTAAGGTGATGTATTTCACCGTCATGCGCCCGATCGGGAAGTTGGGGAAATCGGTCATCTCACCCTGCACCACCATCACGCCAGCCTTGCGCTTCAAGGCTTCAATGCCAAGAAGGATGGGCAGCGTGCCCGCACCCGCGGTGCAATCGAGCACCACGTCCACACCCTTGCCGCCAGTGATTTCCTTGATGCGCGCAAGCGGATCTTCTTTATCCACATCGATGATGAAGTCGGCGCCCAGTTCCTGCGCCACTTTCAATCGCGCCGCGTCCTTCGAGGTGCCGGTGACGATGATGAGCGAAGCCCCCGCCTGCTTGCAGATCACCGTCTGCGACAAGCCCTGCTGCCCCGGCCCTTGAATCAGCACCGTGGAGTTATAGGTGACATTGCCCTCGAACAAGGACCACTCGACACCATTGGCCATGGGCGTCACCAGGCCCGCGAGTTCCGGCGTGACGCCCTTGGGCACGTGATGCAGCACCGAGTTCCAAGGCAAATAAACATACTGCGCGAAACCTCCCCACAAATGCGGCGCCTTCTCGGCCGAGGTATAGCCATAACGAATCGCATCAGGGTTGTAGCGCCAGTCGGTGTTGTCGCAATGGCGGTATTGCCCTAAGTGACACCACTCGCACTTGCCGCATTCGACGTAGTGCTCAACGAACACCAAATCACCTTCCTTGAAACCCTTGCGCGCGGTGAATTCACGACCGGCCTTGGCGATGTAACCGATGTTTTCATGACCCATGATCACGTGGGCATTGGAGGGCGGCGTTTTGTAAAGCTTCACATCCGTGCCGCAGATGCCCGCCACTTCCATTTTCATCAACGCGCCATCAGCCGGAATCTCCGGCATCGGGTATTCACGAATCTCGGTACGGCTGGGGCCGGTTCTTACGGCTGCTAGTACTTTTTCCACTGCGTTGTTCCTCCAAATTTGATTTCGCTCTGGCTAGACACGGATATCGCTCGCTTCATGCATGAAACGCATTTTCTCACGCAAACTCCATTTCTTACATGTGCACCGGCGCGGAACAATACCCGTCAGCGCGCTTCTGATAGGCTTTACCCGAATGTTCGAATCGACGAAAAAACGCCCTGGCCACCTCTACGCGATTGAAAGGCTAAAAACCTGGACGCGCGAGCGATTCCTGTTGCCCGAAGGCACCGCTATCTTCGCCGCGGAACTGGTTTGCGCCTTGCCCGGATGCCCGCCTTTGGAAACGGTGATTTCCTTTTGGGATGCCGCAGGTACCCGCTACCACTTCAAAATTTTCAAGCCAGCCTCGGAAATCGTGATGATGGATCTGCCTTATCGCTGGTTGATGGACGCCCTGGCGGTGCCGGAGGGCTTCGAGTGCGACTGCTGCTGAGAAGTTAAATCCTATCCGTCTCGAACTCGACTAAGCTCCAGCCTGCTGCCAGCGCTTCACGCCGGTATAACGGCTTTGCGGCCGCGCCAAACCAAGGTTCTCACGCAAAGTGTGCCCCTCGTATTCCACGCGTATCAAACCGCGATTGCGCAGTTCCGGCACCAGATATTCGGCGATGTCGTCCAGTTCGCCTGGCATATACGACGGTTGCAGAATGAATCCATCGCAGGCATACGCGTTGAACCACTCCTGCATGGTGTCCGCAACCTGATTCACCGACCCCACCAGTGTCAGCTTTCCGTGGGCGCCGGCTAAGCGTTCATACAATTGACGAATGTTCAATCCCTCGTTTTTGGCGATGCCGGTGATGTTCTTGTACGTCCCGCCCATGGACTTTTTGCTGGGACGATCATAGGGCAAGGGTCCCTCAATATCGCAATCGGATAAATCCAGACCCAGTAGGTTGCCCACGTACTCCCGACCTTGATCGGGATGAATCAAGGAGTTCAGGTAATCGTTTTTCTCGCGCGCCTCGGCTTCGGTAGGCGCGCAGACCACGGTGCAACCCGGAAGAATGCGCATTTGCTCCGGTCGCCGACCGAATTTGGCCATACGCCCCTTCACATCGGCGTAATGCTCCTTGGAATTCTCGATGGTGAGTTCCGAGGTAAATACGCCTTCGGCCGTTGCCGCCGCCAATTCGCGCCCTACGTCTGAAGTGCCGGCCTGAAAAATCACCGGGTAGCCTTGCGGAGGACGCGGAATATTCAAGGGGCCGCGCACCTTGAAGAAGCGCCCCTGATGATTGAGATAACGAACGCGATCCGGGTCGAAGAACCGCCCTGCTTCACGGTCGCAGATAAACGCATCGTCATCCCAGCTATCCCACAAGGCATGCACCACTTCGACGAACTCAGTGGCGCGCTCATAGCGGAAATCGTGCTCGTAATGTTCGTCGCGACCAAAATTGTAAGCCTCGGCAAAGTTGCCTGAGGTCACCACATTCCATCCAGCGCGTCCGCCGCTAATGTGATCCAACGAGGCGAATTTGCGCGCCACGTGATAGGGCTCGTTGTAGCTGGTGGTGGCGGTGGCGATTAGGCCAATGTGTTTGGTGACCATCGCCAACGCCGAGAGCAAAGTCGTCGGTTCGAAATAGGCGGTGTATTGCGCACTGCGGCTCAAAATCTCGAAGGGTGTATCGCGCACCGCCGCCGAGTCGGCGAAAAAAATGAAATCGAATCCCGCCTTCTCGCAGGTCAAAACGCATTGCGCGTAATGCTGAACATTCACGCCCGCATCCATTTGCGCGCGTGGATGCCGCCAAGCGGCGATATGGTGGCCAGTGTTCTTGAAGAACACGCCGACGTGCATCAGTTCTTTGCGATCATCCGTGTACTGATTCACCACAATGAAGTCTCCATAATTCGCGAACCGCGTCAACAATATAGCCATGACGATTTTCAATGCCGGCACGATTGGCAATTCGCATTGCCTTATTAGGTAGAATTAGCGTACCTTACCTATTTAGGTAAATAGTACTAAAATTACCTAATCCATGGACAAACTCTGGCATTTCCCGAGGCCCGCACTCGCCAAAGAATTTCTCGCGGTATTCGAGGCCCATGCGGCCAATACCGTCAGCCTGTTCGCCCCGCGCAGATCGGGAAAGACAGAATTCTTGCGCTACGATTTGGCTAAATTGGCCGAGGCTCGCCACTACCGCGTAGTCTACGTGAGTTTCTGGAAGCTACCATTAACGCCGGTTGCCGCTCTTTTGCATGAAATGCACGGGGCTAACGAACGTCGAAATCTCACGGAGAGAATCTCGGACTTTTGGAGCATGCCAGTCAACAAACTCAAGATTGCGGGTTCATTGGCGGGCGCCAAGGGTGAGATAGAACTTAACTTGATCGACGACTCGGCCAAAACGCAAGCCGATCTATACGCTGTTCTCGATGCACTTATTGGCAAGCTGACGCGAAAGCACCGGGTATTATTGTTGTTGGACGAAGTACAGGAATTAGCGTTACGCAGCAACGAAGTTTTTTTTAAATTCCTGCGCACCGAGCTAGATACCAACAAGGAGCGCCTTTGTGCTGTCATGACCGGTTCATCCATGAGCGGTTTAGCCCGCCTGTTTGGTCCGCGCGCGGCGCCTTTCTATCGATTCGGCATCGAGAAATCCCTACCAGGCTTCGATGAAAGCTTCGTCGATCATATGATTGACGCATTCAGGCGTGCGACAGGGCGAGCACTTCAACGTGGCGCTGCGCTAAAAGTCTTCTCAACCATGCACCGTGAGCCGGCTTTTCGCGAAGTCGTCGCGGCTCTAACGGCTCATCCAGCGTGGACGTTGGCAGATGCCCTTACGGACTATCGAAGACGCTTGGCGGCCGACGCGGGCTTTGTGCGGACATGGAACGAGCTCACGCAAATGGATCGCGCGCTGCTGCGCCTGATCGCGGATGGAGAGAAAAGTCCTTATGCCCAGGCGGCGCTGAAACGTTTGGGTGAAATGCTTCGTCAGAGCATGCCGTCGGCGCACCAGGTACAGACAAGTCTGCGCAAACTCAACATGAAGATGTTGGTGATGCGCGATGAGAATAGTAAGTCCTACACCATGGAAGACGAGCAGTTTCGAGATTGGGTGCTAGCGGTCAAGTAAGCTCATCAGAAATCTATTGCCCTAGCGCGGTGGAGAAATACCCCAACTTGTCGAGGAACTGCCGATCAAGTTCCGCCTCCGGGTTGTCGGTGGTGAGCAATTTTTCACCATAAAAAAAAGAATTCGCCCCCGCCAACAAACACAACGCCTGCATCGCCTCGGGCATTTGGGTACGGCCCGCCGAGAGACGCACCCTGCTCTGGGGCATTGCTATACGCGCGCAGGCAATCGTCCGCACAAACTCGCTCCAGTCGAAGTCCGCCGCGTTCGCCAGGGGCGTGCCTTCGACGCGCACTAGCATGTTAATGGGCACCGATTCGGGCTGCGGATCGAGATTGGCGAGGGTCGCGATTAGGGCCGCGCGCTGCGTACGCGACTCGCCCATGCCAACGATGCCGCCACAACAAACCTTTACACCGGCGCCACGCACCTTCTCCAAAGTATCGAGCCGATCTTCGAATTCGCGCGTGGCGATGATGGAGCCGTAGAAATCGGGCGCGGTGTCGATGTTGTGGTTGTAGTAATCCAGGCCCGCCGATTTCAGTTGCTCGGCTTGTCCGTCACGCAACAACCCCAATGTCGCGCAGGTTTCCAATCCTAAATTCTTCACCTCGCGCACCATGTCGAGCACGGG
>JBJXEY010000324.1:0-6918 GCA_046153355.1 Burkholderiales bacterium | reverse complement strand
AGCAAGCCAGGTCGGGCATTTGCAGCCCATCGTCGCCCCGCCCATGGAGATAGGCTCTGCGTTCGATTACGAGGGTGAACTCGCCGTCATTATTGGCCGCGGCGGACGGCACATTCCCGTGGACAAGGCGCTTGATCATGTCGCCGGTTACTCCATCTATAACGAGGGCTCGGTGCGGCAGTTCCAGGAGCACAACCGCCAGTTCGGCTTGGGAAAGAACTTCGGTGCTTCCGGCAGCTTCGGGCCCTGGCTGATGACGCCCGATGAATTCGGCCGGTCGGAAACACACTGGGTGCGCACCCGCGTCAATGGTTATCTGCGCCAGGAGGCGCCGGTTTCAGATTTGTTGTTCAGTGTCGAGCGTTTGATTCATTACCTGTCGACCGGCTATTCGTTGGTGCCGGGCGACGTGATTGTCACGGGAACCTCTGGCGTGCTGCCACGCAAGCCAGGTGATGTGGAAGGCGATCCGGCCAAGCAGTTCGGTCGTTTCAAGATACCGGGTCTGGTGCACATGAAACCGGGCGACATCGTGGAAGTCGAAGTCGACGGCCTGGGCGTTCTCAAAAATCCGGTCGTCGCGGATGGGCCGGTGGCCTATCGGCCGGCATAACTTGCAAGGAAGTAGCGTGGATACGATCGAACGAAGCGAATACGTTGTCGGCGGCGTGCGTATGCCCCGGCCCTTCCAGATTCGCCGATTGGGGCACTTTGGCATCAGCGTGATCGACGTGGCGGCGTGCAAGACGTTTTATACCGATTTGCTCGGCTTTGCCGTTTCCGACACCATCAACTTCAACCGAATTTTTAATCTCGACGATAAGGTGGTGGGGCCCGGCGATGGCTATTTCCTTCGCCATGGCACCGATCATCATTCGTTCGTTCTGTTCCCGATCAAGCCCATGCAGGCCAACCCCGCGGTGCTTGCCGATATGGGCGATAACACCATTAACCAGGTGACCTGGCAGGTCGGTAGCCTCAAGGAGGTGGTGGACGCGATCAAGTGGTTTGGCGATCTGGGCATTCGCATAGAACGTCAGGGGCGTGACACACCGGGCTCCAACTGGCACTGTTATCCGCGCGGCCTCGACGGTCATGTCAACGAGCTCTTCTACGGCATCGAGCAAGTGGGCTGGAATGGCCGCAGCAAGCCGGGCGCTCTGCATTCAATCCGCTACATGGAGCCACCACAACTGCCACATGTATCCGAATTCGCCGAGGTGGAGGAGGTACGGGCGCGTGGTGTCGATGTCGAATCCGGATATCGATGGGTAGAAAAGGGTGAGGCCAAATTCGATGTCAGCGGGGTGCTGCTGCCGCGCCCGTTCAAGATCAGCCGCATCGGACCGATCCGGCTATTCGTCAAGGATCTAGACAAGGCGATTGACTTCTACCGCGACATGCTCGGCCTGAAGGTCACGGAAGAAATTCAATGGAACAGCCATCGCTGCGCCTTCCTGCGGGCCAACACCGAGCACCATTCTCTGGCGCTGTATCCGATTGCTTTGCGCCGTGAACTGGGGCTGTCTGAGCACACCTCGCTGATGGCCTGCGGCATGCAGGTCGGCGACTACGCGCAACTGCGCAACGCCGAAGCATTCCTCAAAGACCACGGGGTAACGATTCGCCGCCTTCCTGCGGAACTGTTCCCCGGCATCGATTATTCGGCGTTGGCCATTGACCCTTCCGGCCATGCCGTACACCTGTACTACTACATGGAACAGATAGGCTGGGACGGTAAGCCCAGGCCGGCGGCCATGCGCCCGAAAATCGACAATGACAATTGGCCCGTCACGGTGGCGGCGGCGCCGGATACGTTCATGGGTGAATCTTTCATGGGCCCGTGGGGATAACAAAGGAGGTTGCGACGCTCAAGGCGGCTGGGCGAAGCTGGGATTGTCGAGAACTATAGGCGGCAGAACATTTGATCCGAGGGAAAACAATGAAGACATTGCGCTTGTCCTTGCTAACCGTCGCGACTTCGCTGTTTTTCGCGACTTGCCAATCCGCGTTCGCGCAGGGTTCATCCAAAGTCATACGCTGGATCGTGCCTTTTCCACCTGGCGGCATCGTCGATGTGATGGCGCGTATTCTCGGGCCACGGTTGCAGGCGGCAACCGGACAGACGGTGATTGTGGAGAACCGTGTCGGCGCCAGTGGCATGATCGCGGCGGAACTGGTTGCAAAAGGACCGCAAGACGGCAGCATGTTATTGATCGCTGGGCAGACCGTTCCTGTCGGGCCATCATTATTCAAAAACTTGAGTTTCAGCCCGTTTCGCGATCTGGCGCCCATTGTGCAACTGGGCTACACCCCGCAGGTGTTGGTGGTGCGCCAGGATCACCCGGCAAAGAGTGTCAAGGATCTGATCGAGATGGCCAGGCGCAGTCCCGGCAAGCTGAACTACGCCTCCTCGGGCACCGGGTCAATGCCGCACATGACGTCGGAGATGTTCAAGCTCGCCACCGGCACCGAGATCGTGCACATTCCGTTCAAAGGCAGCGGCGACTCGGTTCCTGCGATGCTGTCCGGGCAGGTGGATATCAATTTTGACAATCTGCAGGGGTCCCTTGCGCTGATCCAGTCAGGCAAATACCGAGTGCTGGCAGTAGCTTCACGCAATCGTGAAACGCTCATTCCCAACGTGCCGACCATGATCGAATCCGGGTTGCCGGATTTTGTGGTGGCGACCTGGAATGCCGTCTGGACCACCGGCGGCACACCGTCCGATGTGGTGCAGCGTCATGAAACTGATCTGCGCAAAATTCTTGTTGTGCCCGAGGTAGCGGCCGCCATTCAGAAAATTGGCTTGCAGGTGACCAATCTGGGAAGCCGTGAGACGGCAAAAATTGTCGAGGACGAGGCGGCACATTGGGACGGCATCTTGAAGAAGATAGGCGTGCGACCGGAGTGATATGCGCAGCCGTTGTATTGGCAGGGCGCGCAAATGCGTAAGTGCGCTTGTTTTTGTTTATCCGTGTTGGCGACATGCTTCATTGTCGTTTCAGGCTCTTTCTTGCAAAAGATGCAAGCAACAGCCGCCGCGTCGTGCAAAAATCAGCCCGCGTTTCAACTGACTAGGAGAATACCCATGATTGCTCTGTCTGTGCGCAGCGCCCTCGCGGTGTTGTTGTCTTTATTGTCTCTCCCAACTTTTTCGCAAAGCTATCCCAGTAAGCAGATATCCATCATCGCGGTGCTGGTGCCGGGCAGCGGCCTGGATATCATCGCGCGATCCTACGGCGCAAAACTCTCGCAAGCCCTGGGCCGGCCGGTGATCATCGAGAACAAACCTGGCGGCTCGCAGATCATCGGTGTCAATGCGCTGATGGCGGCGCCGGCCGATGGGCATACGCTGCTGGTGGCCACCAGCGCCGCCATGGCGATCAACCGGACGATGTTCAAGACGCTGTCTTATGACCCTGTCAAGGATCTGATCCCCATTTCGCTTTATCTAAAGTCGCCATTCGTGCTGGTCGTCAATCCGCAAATACCGGCGAAAACAGCACTGGAGTTCATTCAATACGTCAAGGAGCGGCCGGGCAAACTCAGTTACAGCTCGCCTGGCGCAGCGGGGCTTCCCCGCCTGTCGATGGAAATCATGAACGCCCGCTTCGGTCTGGATTCAGTCAATATCCCGTACAAAGACACTGCGCAGTCGGTAGCCGATATTGCCTCGGGGATCGTGCAGATGGCTTTCGCGGAAGCCGGCGCCTCGCAGGCGTTGATCAAGGATGGACGCATACGCGCGCTCGCGGTTTCGTCGCAGACTCGCTTGAGCTCGCTGCCCGATGTGCCGCCGCTCGCGGAAGCGGTCAATGCGCCCGATTTCGAAGCGGTCTCCTGGCATGTGCTGCTCACTCGCGCCGGTACGCCGCCAGCCATCATTTCACTTCTGCACAATGAAATGAAACGCATCATTGCCGAACCGGATATTCAAGACAGAATGAAGGGTATCGGTCTGATTCCGGTTGAGTCACCGTCCGTCGAGGGCATTCAGAAGTACATCGCCGACGAAGACGTGAAGTGGGGCACGGTGGTGCGCAAACTCGGCATGGCGGGATCGCAGTAGACCGCCGCTATACCAGGCTGATCGTAACGAAGCCCCTGCCGTGGCTGGGGTTCATTCCGGCTGTACGCCTGCCGCGCGCATCACCTTGGTCCACAGGGGGATCTCGCTGCGTACCCGCGCCACGAGCTGTTCGGGGCTGCCGGGCAACAGGTCGATATTGTCAGCCGCGGATTTCTCTATTGTTTCCCTGTTTCTCAGGAAACTCACGGTATCGCGGTTCAATCTCTCGATGATCGGCCGCGGCAGATTTGCGGGCCCGGACAAACCGAACCAGGCGTCGACATTGAAGTCGGGGAAACCGGCCTGTGCCATCGTCGGCAGCTGGGGCATGGCGCGGGCGCGTTCGGGGCCGGTGACGGCAAGCGCGCGGACTTTTCCGGCTTTGGCCGGCGGGATGCTGGAGGTCGGGCCCTGGAATATCAGTTGAATCTGCCCGGACAGGATGTCCGGCATCATCTGGGCCGACCCCTTGTAGGGCACGTGCACCATCCGGATCCCGGTCCTGATGCTGAGCAATTCCATGCCGAGGTGGTGCATGCTGCCCACGCCGATCGACCCGTAGTTGAGTTTGCCGGGATGGGCCCTGGCGTAAGCAATCAGTTCCTCGACGCTTTGCACCGGCACGGCCGGGTGCACCAGAAGGTAGAACGGCGAACTGAACAAGGTGGTGATGTGGGTGAAATCCTTGATCGGATCGTAGGGAACGCTCTTGTGCGTGCCTTGTACGAATACCAGTCCGATCTGGCTGTTCTGCAGCAGCGTGTAGCCATCGGGCTCGGCCTTCGCAACGGCATCGTGGGAAATCATGTGACTTCCGCCCGGGCGGTTCTCCAAGACGACAGGCGCGCCCAGACTTTGCGACAGATGGCTGGCCAGGCTGCGACCAAAGGTGTCGACCATCCCGCCTGCCGTGGTTCCGGTAAGAATGCGAATCGTGCGGCTCGGGTAGTCCTGCGCCGCGGCAGAGGCGCAACACAGGAGTGTGCCGATCAGGGTTGCGATGCTGCGTAGGCCGGGCATGGGTTTTCTCCTAGGTGCGAAAATGACGCGTAGCTTGCGCGCAATGATATAGGGTGGGCGGGGAGTCCGCCAACCAAGGCTTGGGGCATCGCCGAATCCGCCGGTGAACCTGGCCGCGCCCAAGATATGATGTTGCCTCGAAATATCATTCAAATTGGAAATGACCGCGGTCATTGGGGCTAGGGCATATGAACATTATCGGCATCGAGAAAATTATCTATGGGGTCACGGACATGGCGGCATGTTCGCGCTATATGAGCGACTGGGGATTTGCAGCGCGCGGGACCATGGGCGCCGGCGCCGACTTCGAAACCGCGGAAAAAACCACGGTCAGTTTGCGCGCGCATGACGACGCATCGCTTCCACCCATCTGTCATCACAGCCTGTTTTTCAACGGTTCATGCGGTCGCGAAGTCATATGGGGCGCGGATAACGCGGCAACACTCGCGGCCATTGGCGCCGAATTGCGGCGCGACCGCGAGGTCACGGAAGATGCCGAGGGCACGCTGCATTGCACCGATGACGCGGGCAACGCGATCGGATTCTGCGTCACGCGGCGGGTGCCGGTGGTGGAGCAGCCGCTCGCGTTCAATTTGGTGGGTGCGCCGGTGCGCATCAACAAACCAGCCGATGGTGCGGCGAAAGATTTGGTCGCGAGGCCATTGCGCATCAATCACGTTGTGTACCTCACGCCCAATGGTGAAAAGGCACAGACCAATGCCCGTTTTTACATTGATCGCCTGGGGTTCAAGCTGTCGGATAAAGTGGGTGACAGTGGTTATTTCATGCGTTCTGGCGGCTCACACGATCACCACAACCTGCTGCTCGAATCCCATGGCGCGGGGTTTTATGGCCTGCAGCATTCCGCCTATGAGTTTCGCGATCTGGATCACATCATGCATCGCGGCAGGTTTATCGAGGATCAAGGCTGGGAGTCGCACAACGGTCCGGGACGTCATACGGTTGGGTCCAATTTGACCTGGTACTTCTGGACCCCGATGGGCGGTTTGATGGAATTGATCAGCGACATGGACTACCTGACCGATGACTGGAAGCCGCGCTTCATCGATCCGAAAGTGGCGGGCCGGCCGATCGCGTGGAGTTCGCGGCCGAATGGTCCTGAATTCAGGTTTGGCGTGCCCGCGAAGTAATACGCGGATTGGTGTCGGCTGCAAATTCCGCCGTCGGCATCTGGCGCCAATACGCGGATGGCACTATGTGTTATTGCGCCTTGATCTCAAGCTTGCGCAACAGATCGCCGATCTCTTTGTTACTGCGAAAAATCTCGCTGGCAAATCCTGCGGAGTCGGCGTATTTGATTCCCGTCAGTGTCTTGATCGAACTGTTGGTAAATCCAGGCAATTCGACCGCGCGTGCGCAGGCGTTGCGCAGCCAGCCGAGTGAGTCGCCGGGAATTCCCCTAGGCGCAAACAGTCCGATGGCGCTGGATGGCGCGGCGTACTTCACGCCCATGTCGCGCAACAAGGGAACCGGCGGCAGGTTCGGTACTTTGCCATCGCCTGTGATCCCCAGGCCTTTCATCGCGCCGCCGCCGGCATTCAGGGTGTTGGGCACCGTAACGGTGAAATCGAGCGTGCCATTGAGCGTTTGCGCGATCATGTCACTGACGACACGAAACGGCACATGGTTCCACTTTACTCCGGCCTCCATCGACACGCTCTCGGCAAGCAGATGGAATGCGGTGGCAAGGCCCACCGTTCCATAGTTCAGTTTGCCCGGTGATTTGCGACCTGCTTCAATAATGTCGGCCATGGATTTATAAGGGGAATTCGGCCCAACCAGGAACACCTGCATGGCGGTGTTGG
>JBJXEY010000323.1:0-3883 GCA_046153355.1 Burkholderiales bacterium | reverse complement strand
CCCAGCGGCACCGCGAACAACGCCGCTAACGCGAAACCCAACAGCACGCGCCCCACTGAATACAACAACTGCAAACCGATGCCCTTGTTATTTGGCCCCTTGTCGTAGAACGGATTGCCAAGGTGCTCCACCAGCTTGGCGCCAAAATCGGTGGGCGTGGGAAAAGTGGACTTCTGTCCGGTGGCAGCTTGCGCCCCGACCAGCTTCGCGTATTCGTCGTCCACTTTTTGCGCGGAGACCTTGGGTAAGGTCGCCAGGTGCCAGATGCCTAGGAACACCGCAAGCAGCATTAGCGACAAAACCGCTGCGGTGAGTTTGCTGCTTGCGGCCACGTTCACGCCCTCAGACCCGCTTGATGGCAAAACTGTTGAGGTAGTCCGCCGGTTTGGCCGGATCGAACACCTTGCCCATGATCGTGAAACTCTTGGTCACGGTTTTAGGCGGCGTCAGGCCGGCCTCGGCCATGAGTTTGATCGCATCGGTAGCGAGAAACACCTCGCGGGAGATACGCGCGTAATCCACCTCACCCTTGATCTGGCCCCAGCGTTTCATTTGCGTGAGTATCCAAACGGCGAACGACTGCCAGGGGAAAGGATCGAAATCAATCCGATCGGGCACTTTCTTTATATTGCCCAGACCATCGGCGTAGACACCTGTTAGAACCTGTTCAACCACGGTGAGCGGTTGATTCAGGTACTCCGCCGGCGCGATTGCCTCGGCAATTTGTTTGCGATTCTCGGCCTTGCGTGCGAAGGCCGTGGCATCGAGCAGCCCGCGCAGCAGTGCGCGATAACTGTTGGGCATCTTGGTGACGAATTCGCGGCTGGCGGCAAACGCGCAGCAGGGGTGACCATCCCATAGCTCTTTGGAGAGCGTATGAATAAAGCCCAGACCGTCGTAGACCGCGCGCTGGTTGACCGGATCGGGGGCGAGAAAGCCGTCGATATTGTCGGCGCGCAGGTTGGCCACCATTTCAGGCGGCGGCACCGAGCGAATCTGTACATCGGTATCGGGGTCAAGACCATTTTCGGCCAGGTAGTAACGCAGCAAATAGTTGTGCATGGAGAAATCGAAAGGCACCGCGAATTTCAACCCCTTCCAGGATTTCGGGTCGCGCTTGTCCTTGTGTTTCATCGCCAAGGTGATCGCCTGGCCGTTGATATTTTCGATGGCGGTAATGGTGTAGGGCTGAGCCGGCGCGCCCACGCCCATCGAAATCGCCAGCGGCATGGGCGAGAGCATGTGCGCGGCGTCGTACTCCTTATTCAGGGTTTTATCGCGAATCACCGCCCAACCGGCGGTTTTCACCACCTCGACATCCAAGCCGTATTTTTTATAAAAGCCCATCGGATGCGCCATGATGATGGGCGTGGCGCAGGTAATGGGAATGAAGCCCACTTTCAGCGCGACCTTCTCCGGCTTGCCCGCGCCTTGCGCGAACGCTTCCTTCGCGGCGCCTAGGGGAAAGAACGTGGAGACTGCCGCCAAGGCGGTGCTCGCCCCCACCGTACTCAAAAATTTGCGTCGCAATTCATCCTGAGGGAAAAGCGCGCGCATTACCGCCTGTTCCACCACGCTGCTGGCTAAGGCCTCGCCGTCCGCGGCATGCGCGGCCGCATCAGCATGACGGCCGCAACTGCAACGTGAGACAAGTTTCGTATTGACATCGAAGGGGTTGCTGAAAATCGACATGGCCATGCTCCTTTGTAGGATGAATCGAATGCTCTCGCGTACCGCTTCGATACGCTATCGCCAGGACCGGCGAATTTTTGTAGTGGCCCTACTACGCGGTGCAAGACATCGGCGCCATGCACCGGCAAAGGGCGGCTAAACCGGTAATAATTTGCGCCGCACCGCGTACAGCGCCACTTCCACCTCGTTACTGGCGCCGGTCTTGTCAAATATTCGCGCCCGGTAGGTGCTCACCGTATTCGGGCTAAGCGATAGCCGCTCGGCGATCTTGGCCACCGACAAACCCTGCGCAATGAGTTGGAATACCTGGTATTCGCGCGTGGAGAGCATTTCATGCGGAGCGCGCTCCTCGGGCCCGCGGATGCTCGCAGCCAACGCCTCGGCCTGGGATACAGTGACAAACACCCCACCCGCCGCGGCCTTGCGGATGGCCTCCATCATCAGATCGACATCCGCGCCCTTGTTGAGATAACCCGAAGCGCCCAACCGCAGACAGCGCACCGCGTACTGCCCCTCCGGATAAGTGGAGAGCACCAGCACCGGGAGTTTTGGCAGTTCGGCGCGACATTGTTTCAACACGTCCAAGCCGTCGCGACCGGGCAATGCGATATCCAAAAGCAATAAATCGAATTCGCCCTTGCGCGCCATGCGCAGCGCCTCGGCGCCATTCTCGGCCTCGCCGGCAATTTCTATGTCGGGGGCATCGGACAATATTTGCTTCAGGCCCTGGCGAACAATCAGGTGATCGTCGCAAATGAGTATGCGGATCATAGGGGCACTCCTTCACCTTGCCATGGTTCCTCGACCAACATACGGGACGCGGCGATTGACGATTTGAGGGGAACGCAGAGACGAACCGTCGTGCCCTGGCCCAGGGTGCTGTCGATCGACAACTCACCTTGAAAATGGCCAACGCGCTCACGCATGCCCATGACCCCATAGGCGGTGGCACTCTCGAACGCCTGCGCCGAGGCGCCGCAGCCATCATCGGCAACTTCGACCTCCAAGTCGTTGTCGCTTGCACAGACGCGGATCTTTACACTGCGCGCCATGGCGTGACGCGCCACATTGGAGAGCATCTCCTGGAACACGCGGAATACAGCGCTGGCAAGCTTTCCCTGCGGTTCCGCCGCCGAGACATCAATGGCCATACGAACGTCGCAGGCGAGTTCCGCCGTATCGCCAAACTCGCGCGCCTGCCACTCAAGCGCGGCCCACAGACCCTGATGATCCAGAATGCTGGGGCGCAGATCGGTAATGATGCGCCCGACATTTTCTACCGCCCCTTCGATCAAGCCGGCCATCGCGCGGCACTTCGCAGCGAGCGGCGGCTCGCTGATACGTCTACCCAACCATGCCACATCAAGTTTCAAAGCAATCAGCAGGCTACCCAGTTCGTCGTGAATTTCGCGCGCGATTCGGGTTCGCTCCTCCTCGCGTACGCCATCCAGGTAAGCCGAGAGTTCGCGAAGCCGTGTCAGTTCCTCGGCACGTTTGCGCTCGGTGATATCGACAAAGGTTACCGCCGCGCCCAGTACATTGCCGTTTTCGACGATGGGGTGAGAACTGTATTCCGCGGGAAAACTGCTGCCATCGGCGCGCCATAACACTTCGGAATCCACGCGGCAAGGATCGCCTTGCCGAAAGGCGCGAAATATTGGGCAATCGGTTTCCGGGTAGTGGCGGCCATCGGCGTGCGCATGGTGGATGAGGCAATGCATGTTTTGCCCCAGCACCGCCTCCTGCCGGTAACCCAACATCCGCGCGCCGGCGCGATTGATGAAATTGCATCGACCTTGCAGATCGATGCCGAAAATTCCCTCCCCGGTTGACTCCAGTAGCAAAGCCAAGCGGTCATGCCAGGGATTGAAGCCCGACTCGGTGAAACCAAGGGTGGTGTTCATGGAAATGCTCCTGATCTAGGTTGAGATCAGCATTTCCCATGCCATGCCTTTTGAGGTGAAATACGAGGGGGATTGAACAATTTTTGCACAGGCTTGGTGCGCGACAGCGCTATGCGCACCAACGACAGGCGCTTGCACCTGCCTAGTCGGCGCTTCTAACCATCGCCCCTATCAGACGACCTCGACGCCCTCCGCCAGCGGCATGAATAGCGATATCCGATCCTCGGTGCCAGTAATACGCGTGATATGCCCCTGCCCGGTTACATCTTCCACCAGATGGATCACCC
>JBJXEY010000322.1:0-64297 GCA_046153355.1 Burkholderiales bacterium | reverse complement strand
ACGAGTCAGTGGACTTTATTTTGTCTGGATTGCCGGAAAAAGAGGCGCTTGGCCTGAATCTCATTGAGGCGCAGGCCTGCGGCACGCCAGTTATCGCCATCGATGCGCCGCCGTTTGACGAAACGGTGTTGGATGGAGTGAGTGGTTATCTTTATACCGATCCGCGCAAGGACGACGGCGCGGCGTTCGCCGCCTTGATGCAACGAATACTCGCGGGCGAGTCAAGGCCGCGGCCACTGGATGCCGCAGCGCACCTGCAACGATTTTCCGTTGCCGCGTTCAATCAAAGGGTGGCGCGAGCATTGCCCACTTATAATCGCGAATTGTCGAAATTGGGGTGGACGCATGACGATCGAGGCTAATGGTGGCGCTGGCTAGTATCGTTATCCTCAATTGGAACGGGTTGTCCGTTCTCGGCCCATGCCTCGCGGCGATCGCGGAAAACACCCTGATCGATGACTACGAGGTGATCGTGCTGGACAATGGGTCCGCGGAATCGGGCATTGAGGAGGTGGTAAAACCTTACCCCAAGGTCAAGCTGATCCGCGAACCGGTCAACCACGGTTTCTCCCGCGGCAACAACCTTGCGATCCAGCAAGCCACTGGCGAGTATGTGGTGATCGTGAACAACGACACCTTGCCGCGCCGCGATTGGTTGCGGCCGATGATTGACATGCATCGCCGCATCGAGGGCGTGGGCATTGTTGGTAGTCAGTTGGTCAATGCCGCGAACCAGACGCTGTTCGCCGGGGCGTATTTCCAGCCGGAAATCAATGCCTATGTCGATGCTTATCGCAATTACCCGCCCGGCGCCGCCAGCGAGCCCAGGGAATGCGAGGTCTATATCGCTTGCGGGATATTGCTGCGCCGTGATTTATTCGATCAAGTTGGCGGTTTCGATGAGCATTATTTCCAGGGTTACGAAGATTTCGATCTGTGCCTGAAAGTGCGCGAACGAGGGCTGAAAGTGATGTATTGCCCAGATAGCATGATCGAACATCTCGAGAACGTGTCGATGAAGAAGTTATCGCGTCGAATTCGGCGTCGCTCCAAGGAGAAAAACCGCGAATACTTCGAGGCTCGATGGCAGCACCGCATCCATGAGTTTCGCCTACCCAGCTTGCCCAAGGGTTTGGGGGATTTTTCTTATTACACCTTTCCGCGAGAGCGGTTGGCCGAGCTGGTGCCCAAGGCTGCGCAGGCCGTTTTGGAGGTTGGCTGTGGCGCGGGCTTGCTGGGTGAAAGCCTGAAAAAAGCAAATCAAGGAAGAGTGGTAACCGGAATCGAACTTGACCCTCAGGCCGCAGCGTTGGCTGGCCTGCGCCTGGACCAAGTGCTGGTGGCGAATATCGAAACGATGTCGCTCGAACCCTTGCTCGGCCGGTTTGATGCCTTGATTACCGCCGATGTTCTGGAGCATTTGGTCAACCCGTGGGCTGCGCTATTTCGCTTGCGCGACTGCCTCAAGGACGATGGAACGCTGGTGGCGAGTATTCCCAATATTGCCCACTACAAAATTATTAAAAAACTTCTATTTCGCGCCTGGCGTTACGAGCCCGGTGGCATTTTGGATCGTACGCATCTGCGTTTTTTTACCCGCGGCAGTATCGAAGACCTGATGCGCTTCGCCGGGTTCGACATCGTGCACATCGAACGCGAGGGCCGGCAACCGTGGTGGTCGCGCTGGTTCGGGCCGTTTAGCGAACGGGTGCGCGATTTCACGGCGGTACAGTTTTATGTGGTGGCGAAAAAGCGGCGCGCGGGGCATGCGGCTCAAGCGAAATAGTAGGCGTGGTTGTCGATGAGATCCCTGGTCGCCGCGGTGATGTCGAGCTTGCTGCGGGTGATTCGTCGGCGCCATTTCCCACTCTGCTTCGACGAGTGGCGCGAAGTTCGCCTGTCTTTTTCGCAATTGGGCGAGGATCGGATCGTTTGGCATATTCTGCGCGAGCATAGAAATAATCGCGGCATTTATGTCGATGTCGGAGCGTTTGACCCGATTCGTTATTCCAATACCCTCATCCTGCACAAAGAGGGCTGGCGCGGTGTCAATATCGATCCCAATCCAGAAACCATGATTCGATTCGCCGCAAGCAGACCCTTGGATAGCAATATCTGCGCCGCGGTATCCAATAGCGAGCGCCGCGTCGATTACCTTGTTTATGCGGGTGCCGCGACCAATCGCATAGTCGAACCCACGGCAGAGGATGTGAAAAGCGTACTGGGTGAGGCTCCCCTACGACGCATTGCCATGACCACGCGCCGACTGAGCGATATTCTTGTCGAAGCCACGGTAGAAGAACAGCGGATTGACTTTCTCAACGTTGATTGCGAGGGCGAGGATCTCAACGTATTGGAGAGCCTGGATTGGGATCGTTGGCGTCCACGAGTGGTTTGCGTGGAGGCCCACGGGGCGGGCAATCGCGACGCGGTGATGAAGTTCATGGTGGAGAAAAATTATGCGTTGGTCGCGCAAATGCTGGTGAGTTTCATTTTCCAGTCCAACGAATAATTCCATAGTTAAATGAAAATGTTTTCAACAAGCACTCTGTGCCTTGTTCATTCCAAAACTTTGAATGAATTGGTAATGACTGGGCGCCCGGCATCGTGAAACTCCTGTACGCATTTCCGGAACCGTTGCCCTTGCCCCGCGCGCGAGGCATTCAAGCAACCAATGCCGTGGCGGCGTTGGCGTTGGCGGGAATCGACGTTGACTTTTGTTTCGTGCCAAGTGACCTGGGAGACCCATTTTCCCAATATCAAGGTGGCAAGCCTGACAAGGTGACGCTGGCGCCACTATCCCGATCGCTGGCGTGGCCGTTGCAACGCGTGCATAGCAATCGTTTGTTTGCGGCCCGGCTGGCGAAGAAGTTCGACTTGGGCGCGCAGTTGATCATGGTGCGCCATCTGAAGTTGGCGGCCTGGCTCGCGAATCAGCCGAACAAGCCCCAATTCATCTATGAGGCGCACGAGGTATTCGCCGACACCGCGCCAAAGACCTCTATCGCCGCGAGGCGAAACGAGGAGGCGGCAGTGATGAGGGCTGCTGCTGCGGTGGTCGCCAATTCTGCAGCGACCGCCAATCGGCTGGTGTCGCTTTACGGTCAACCGAAGGTGCTGGAGGTGATTCCCAACGGCGTTTTCCGGCCCAAATCAATACCCGAAAAAAATTGGGCCGACATTGCTTCGCGGATTATTTATTCGGGAAGTCTGTTCCCTTGGAAAGGTGCGGCGGATCTGGTGGCTGCCGCGGCGTTCCTGCCGGGTTGCAAGCTCGAGATCGTGGGTGGAGAGCCTGAGCGACTGGCCGAGGTAAAGGCAATGGCCCCATCTCAAGGAGCCACAATTGAATTCCTTGGTCACCTTCCTCATCAACAAGCCCTTGAACACGTGATGGGCGCGTGTATCGCGGTGCTGCCGAATCGGGCTGACACCGACAGCGCATACACCTCGCCGATCAAACTTTTCGAATACATGGCCGCAGGCTGTGCAATCGTCGCGTCGGACTTGCCTCCCATGCGCGAAATTCTCGCCGAGGACGAGGCAATGTGGGCTCAACCTGGCAACGCAGCCAGTATCGCCGAGGCCATCAAGAGTTTAATTCGAGAGCCGGCGCGCGCAGCGCGGCTGGGTGAGATTGGGCGAGAGAAGTCAAAGCAATACACCTGGCAGGCGCGCGCCGCCAAGCTTTGCGCATTGATGTCGAAATTGGGTGCAGCGAAATGAGTCTTAATGGATCGCCGCGATTCCTGGTTATCCGGCGCGACAATATTGGCGACCTGGTATGCACCACGCCTTTAATTGCCGCGCTACGTGCTACGTACCCAGGGTCTTACATCGCCGCCCTGGTCAATAGTTACAACCGCGATGTTTTGGCCGGTAACCCCGATATCGACGAGATTTTTGCCTATACCAAGGCGAAGCATCGGGGTTCCGCTCGAAGCTGGATTGCCGTCATGACGGAACGAATACGCCTGTTTTTCGCCATGCGTCGTGCGCGCATCGATGTAGCGATTCTTGCAGCGCCTGGTTTTCAGCCGAGGTCATTGCGCATGGCCAGATGGGCGGGTGCTAAAAGGGTACTGGGGTTTGTGAACCACGATTCCCAAGGCGGCATTGAACTCGGCGTCAATGCTCGGACCACGCAGACCTTACACGAAGTAGAGGATGTCTATCGCCTGGCAACGGGTGTGGATATAGCGATGCCTCCTCCTGCGGCAACGGTTATCCCCGAAGCGTCAAAGCTTGCCCGCATCCGCGACCAGATGCAGCGGCATTTTCCAGCGAGTGGCCCCATCATCGCCTTGCATATCAGTGCGAGGAAACCGTCACAACGTTGGCCGGCGGAGCGTTTTGCCGAGTTGGCCAATAGATTGTACGCATCGCACAACGCGCGACTATTACTCCTCTGGGCGCCGGGCGACGCCGCCAACGCGCAACACCCCGGCGATGATGGCAAGGCGCAAGGGATTCGCGAAACATGCAAACCAACGGGGATGCTCGCCGTTCCCACCACGCAGCTTTCCGACTTAATCGCCGCGTTGGCCGTTTGCGATGTGGTGATCTGTGCCGATGGTGGCGCCATGCACATCGCCGCCGGGCTGCAGAAACCCATCGTTTGCCTGTTTGGCGATTCGCAAGCCTCGCGATGGCACCCTTGGAAAACGCGCTACGAACTATTGCAAAGCGAAAGCCGCCAAGTTATCGATATCGGCGTCGATGAGGTCATCGGCGCGGCGCGGCGTATGCTCGCGCTATAAGAAGGCAAACGTATGAACGCAATGACTGAACACTCACACAAGAAAATCGTAGTGACCTGGTTGCTCATCTGTTGCGCGCTGGTGTTCGCCATGATCTGCGTTGGGGGCATTACACGCCTCACGCATTCCGGGCTATCGATCGTCGAATGGCAACCCATCGTTGGCACTTTGCCGCCCCTGACAGATTCGCAATGGCAGGAGACTTTCGCCAAATACCGGCTGACGCCCGAGTACCAAAGGGTGAATCGCGGCATGAGTTTGGAGGGATTCAAAGGCATATTCTGGTGGGAGTATTTCCATAGGCTCTTGGGGAGATTGATTGGCATGGTATTTTTCGTGCCGATGTTGTACTTCGCCTGGAAAGGTTGGATCGCACGGCAAACGTTGCCCAAGTACCTAGGCATATTCTTGCTTGGCGGTTTGCAAGGCGCCATGGGGTGGTACATGGTCGCCTCCGGCTTAGTAGACGATCCGCGTGTTTCGCAATATCGGCTCACCGCCCATTTGGGATTGGCGTTTCTCATCTTTGCCGCGATACTTTGGATGGCGCTTGATCTGGCAAGTGATGGCGGACGCAGGAGCACCGTGGTACGGGCCTCTAGCAGTCTACGGCGTCATGCCTGGGTGCTGCTTAGTTTGGTGTTTCTGATGGTTATAACGGGTGGGTTTGTTGCCGGTATCCGAGCCGGACTTGCCTACAACACCTTCCCGCTCATGAACGGACATTTTTTCCCGCCGGAACTTTTTCTTATCGATCCCTGGTATTTGAATTTTTTCAACAACATGGCCACCGTGCAGTTCGATCATCGGTTAATTGCCTGGATGCTCGCCATCGGTGTGCCATGGTTCTGGCTGCGCGCGCGCCAACCCGATACGCCCCAAGCGGTTAAAACGGCATCAAATTGGCTTCTTGGCTTGCTCACATTGCAAATATCGCTGGGAATCGCCACGTTACTGCTGGTGGTGCCCATTCCTCTGGCTGCGGCGCATCAGGCCTGCGCAGTACTGGTGTTTACTGCGGCGCTGTGTGTGGTGCACGCCACGCGTTGACGCGAATACAAACCGGCTAAGCATCAGCGCGTGGGGCTTGAGCGGGCCGATATTCCGCCAGTAAAGCGGTGAGTTGCTCTCGAACCTCGGCATCCGAACGGGGGTCGGGCGAGGCAAGCCAGTATGACAACGATTCAAATTCCTCTGCCGACAAGCGCGTGGTGGTTTTGGCGATGCGCAGTTTTGGATGCGGCGTGGGTAGTGTTTGTTCACCATCCGCGAGCAGCTCTTCGAAGAGTTTTTCTCCCGGACGCAGACCCGTGAATACGATGCCGATATCGCGGTCATCAAGGCCGGAGAGGCGAATCATGTCGCGGGCAAGATCGACGATGCGTACCGGCTCACCCATCTCCAAGACAAAAATTTCCCCGCCATTGCCCATGTAGCCCGCCTGCAGCACCAATTGTGCCGCTTCGGGAATCGACATGAAATAACGTTGGATATCGGGGTGCGTGACCGTTATCGGACCGCCGCGGGCGATTTGTTCGCGAAATTTCGGCACCACGCTGCCGGTGCTACCCAGCACATTGCCAAAGCGCACCGTTATGAAGCGGGTATCGCTTGCCGAAAAATTTGCGCAGACCAGTTCAGCCAGTCGCTTGGTGGCGCCCATGACATTGGTGGGATTGACTGCCTTGTCGGTGGAAATCAACACCAATTTAGCCACGTTAGCGGCGATAGCGGCGCGAGCAACGATCAGCGTGCCATGAATATTGTTTTGCGCCGCCTCCCAGGAATTAACCGTTTCCATAAGCGGTACATGTTTGTAGGCGGCGGCATGAAATACCACCGTAGGGCGAAACTCCTTGAATAAGGAATCCACGCGCGCCGCGTTGCGCACATCGGCGATCACGGCGATTGTTTCCAACCCTGGTAGTTCACGTGAAAACTCCTCGACCAGCCGATACAGTGCAAATTCGCTCTGTTCGAGAAGAACCATCTTCGCCGGATGAAATCGTGCCAATTGACGGCAAAGCTCAGACCCGATCGAACCACCGGCCCCGGTAACCAGGATGGTTCGCCCACCGATCCACGCTTGCATGCCGGTGCTATCAAGTCTTACTGGATCGCGTCCTAGAAGGTCGTCCAGTTCAACATGGCGAATTTGCGATACCGAGACGCGACCACTGGCAATGTCTTCGAAAGAAGGCACGATCAGAGCGTTGACCCCGGCGGCGGCGCACAGATTCATGGCTCTGCGGCGCGCGCTGTGGTTGACGCCTGGCATGGCAATGATGGCGGTGCGAACCTGGTGTTGATGAGCGTGATTTTCCAGGCTATCCAGGGCGCCTAGCACCGTCACGCCCTGAATCTGCCGCCGATGCTTGGCGGGATTGTCGTCGAGCATACCTACGACGCGCCATTGCGGGTTACGTGCAAGCGTCTTCAATAGGTCAGATGCGGCATCGCCCGCGCCCATAATTAAGAGGGGTTGCCCGCCGCGCCCTTTCGCACCGCGTTCTTTCCAGATGCGGTAGGTGAAACGACTGCCTCCCATAGCAACGACCAAGAGGAGCGGATCGAGAAGGAATACCGACCGCGGAATATGCGCAAAATTGGCCAATACGACCAGCGCGTAAATCGCAATGTTCGACAGTAGTGCAGCGAGGATGATGCGATGTAGATCCTGCACGCTGGCATAGCGCCAGATTCCGCGGTAGAGACCCAGGGAAAAAAACACCGCGCCCTGTATCGCCACAACCCACGGCAAGGAATCGACCAGTACGCCTTGGAATTGATCGGGGATCTCGAAGTTAAAACGCAGCCAAAACGCGACGCACCATGCGGCCGTGGCGGCGACCAGATCATGGCCAAACGCGGCAAAAGATCTTTTGTCTCGCAGTATCATTTTGCGCCGTGCTCGGTTTTCGCCCATTGCATATCGATGCATTGGGCGGCGATCATTAACATCGCCCCCCAGGCAAGGATAGCCAATAACTGCGCGATGCCATCGAAATAAAAGGTCGAGAAGGCTCCCATGGCGGCAAGCAACATCACAGCGTATTCAATCAGCGCGGTATGGCGATGCCCCCAACCCATGCGCACCAGCTTTTGATAATAGTGCTCGCGGTGCGGCTGCCAAAATTTCTCTTTTTTCAAAATTCTCCGCAACAGCGTGAGACTTGCATCGGCAATAAACGGCGAAAACACGAACACCGGAAAAAATGGCGACCAGGTTCCGTCGCGCCAGCCTATCGCGCCGATGGCGGCAGCAGAAAATCCAAGCGTAACCGCGCCGATGTCGCCCATGAAGATTTTTGCCGGATGAAAGTTTTGCGTGAGAAACGGCAAGCTGGTGGCGGCAATGGTGGCGCATAGTGTTGCCAAAGCCGGATTGCCACCTATCCATGCACCTAGGGCACAACTTGCGAATCCGATAACCGTCATGCCGCCGGCGAGGCCGTCGGAGCCATCCATGAAATTGTATAAGTTGGCTAGCCACACCAAAGAGAGCGTCAAAAAAATGATCTCGGCCAAGGAGAGGTCACCTAGGGTCAGGAGACAAAATGTAACCGCGATGATGCCTTGCGCGCCAAATCGCGGTAGCGCGGGAAGTTTTCGCCAGTCGTCAATCAATGAAACCAGCGCGATCAAAATCGCGCTAATTACCAGGACCCGATAGCTATCGACAATGGCTGCAGTCCCGAAGGCGCCCAAAACAATGGAAATTCCGCCGGTGCGCGGAACGGGAGTGACATGTAGCGACCTTTGGTTGGGCTCATCCACCAGAAAATGTGGAAAGCAAAGCAGAATGGCCAACAATATTGCACTCACACTTGCCGCGAGCAAGGCCGAGGTGACCAGCCCTTCCAGGGGAGTCACGCTGAATCCTTGCCGAACGACAATTCGGGCATCGCGAGGATGGTCTGACGAATCCCCTCATCGAAGTTATGCGGCGGTGACCAAGCCAAAACGTCCCGAATATGCCCAATATCGACTTGCAGCGAATCGGTGAGGCGGCGAATTTCGCCGCCAAACCCGCCAAGCATCGCCGCCAGGCGCAGAAGCGAAATGGGCGCGGGAAACAGGCGCGCGGGGCGGCCCATTGCCATGGCGATGCTAGTGACGAGCTCGGCGGTCGAGACATCGTGATCGTCGGACAACAAAAATGTCTCATGCCCGGTAATGTTTCGGTGTAGCGCCGCCAGCGTGGCCGAACAAAAATTGCCCAAGTACAGCATGCTGCGACGATTGGCCGCCAGGGAAAAAGGGAGCGGAACACCACGCGCAATTAACCGGGCCAGACGATGGAAATTTCCGCGCACGCCCGGCCCATACATCAGCGGCAGGCGAAAAATGGTGCTGCGCATTGCGCTAGGGGAGGCCACTTCCCGAAGCGTTTTTTCGGCTTCGATCTTTGATTTTCCGTAAGCGTCGTCACTGCACAAGGGGTCAAGTTCGCGCAGCGGCCGATCGCCGCTTTTCTCGCCATGAACCTTCAATGAACTGGCGTAGATGAAGTGTTTTACCCCATGGTTGACGGCGGCCTTGGCGAGCCTGGCGGTCGGGTCAACATTGGCGCGGCGAAATTCGGCCAGTGGATCGCTTGCCGTTTCGCGCATCACATGTACCCGCGCCGCCAAATGCAATATCGCGTCGGTCCCACGTACCAGCGAAGCGAAATCATTTTCTTCGGCAATGTCGCAGCGTACAAACTCACATTCCTTGGGCGATCGCTCAATGTTGCGCCCGCAAGCGCGCACCCGCCAGCCTGCTGCAATGAGCGCGGGTACGATGCCGGCACCGACAAAGCCAGTTGCACCGGTCACCAAAATGAGACCTTTTTGGTTCATTGCTCGCTGCCCTGAGGCCGACGATATAAGCCCAGCGCCATGCGCGGATGGGAGCACAGGTAGCGCATCGCGCTAGACAAATGCCAGCGCGCGAAGCGAAGATTTTTCCGGCTTTCGCGTCGTGCGGCGTGAACAATCGAAACGGTGGAGCAAACGGCGATTTGAAAACCATTGCGTCGCAGCCGGGCGCAAAGATCCACATCTTCGTAATACAGAAAATAGCCTTCATCGAAGCCGCCAACCGAGCGAACAACCTGGGTGCGAAACAACATGCACATTCCCGCCACCCAATCGGGGTAATAAACCGTTTTTCCCGCTGGGGCGGGTGAGCGCGGGCGACTACCGAATACTTTCGACAGCATGGAAAACACTGAAGGAAACTGTCGCGCGTGGTCTTCCACGGCAAAATGCGGATCGGTGACCACCGGCGCCGCGACGCCAATGGTGGCATTGCTCACCAAATTCACAAGTTGCGCAAAGGGGTCAGAACTGAATCGAATGTCCGGATTCAGCACGCAGAAAAACTCGTTGGTGGTTCGTGCAAGCGCGGCATTGTGATTGGCGCCAAAACCTTTCGGTGAAGCATTGCGTATCACTTCGATGCGATGTTTGGTGCTGCGATTGGCGAGAAACTGTTCGGGTTCGGGCACATTGATAGTCAAAATAATTTCCAATGGGCGCGCCACCCATTTGTCGATATCGGACAAAAGTTCGGCAATCAGTGCACCGTGGCCGTGGCTTACAATTGATACCGTCGTGTTGGGCGTCATTGGTGTCGAGCAACCTTTTGGCGCCAAGTGCGGATTGCAATAGATATCATTTTTTTCACGCGGCGATATGGGTGCATTTTAGCCTCGACGCGCAAACCAAGGACAAAGCGGGGCAGGTAGGCGATGAAAATTTTGCTCATTGGCGCGACCGGGCAACTGGGAGGCGACCTGGTTCGCAACAATCCCGGTCACGACATCGTTGCCCCTGCGCGCGACGTATTGGATCTGTCACGTCCCCAGGATTTCGCCGGCGTCTTGGCCGACCTCAATCCGAACCTGGTGATTAACTGCGCGGCGTTTCACAATGTCCCCAAATGTGAGACGGACCCTGCAGAGGCGTTTGCTATCAACCACACCGCGATGCGCGACTTGGCGCGGTGCTGCGAGAGTCGCGCAATTCGTTTGGTTACTTTTAGTACCGACATGGTTTTTGGCGGAGAGCGCAATACCCCATGGTCGGAAACGGATACCCCCTGCCCCTTGCAGACCTATGGCATATCGCGATTGGCGGGGGAGTTCGCGGTCCTATCGGTGTCGCCTGCGCGCGCGACAATAATTAGAACCTGTGGGCTTTATGGCCGGTCCGGGGCGAAGTCCAAAGGCGGAAACTTTGTCGATGGACGCATCGCCGACGCGCTTGCGGGGAAACGCATTCAAATGGCGAGTGAACAGATCATCGCACCCACTTCCACGGATGATTTGAGCAAGGCGGTTTTTTCTTTGATCGCGCATAAGAGTTTTTCCGCTGGGATCTACCACCTCGTCAATGAAGGTTCTTGTTCCTGGTATGAATTCACGCTGGAAATCGTGAAATACGCCAATCCCGCGGCCGAGGTTGTGCCGGTGGATCTTGGTGGCATCACCGGCGGCATGCGCCGACCGCTTTATTCGGTATTGGGTAACAACAAGGCGCGCGCCTTGGGCGTAGCGATGCGGCCATGGAAGGATGCGTTGGCTGACTACCTCCGCGGAAAATATCCCCAACGGATTTCGGTCAATTGATAGGCGTGACGAGCACTTTGCTTTAGCCGTGCCAATCGCGCCGTTGCCCCGTGGAGCGGGCGACCAAGCACGACAGCGTCATTCAACCTGTTGGGGAAAAAGGCGTTTTCGATAAATCCCTTAGTCGGGATCAACTATAATTTGGGCTCCCGAACGGAGATTTCACGATTTTTGCGGGTTTTTCTCGTCTCCTTTCCAATTTCCTCATGATTTGGTGATTTCAATATGCGTTTATTAGTTACCGGAGCCTGCGGGTACAAAGGTACTGTTTTGGTCCCGAAATTGTTGGCCGCAGGCCACGAAGTGGTTGCGCTGGACATTATGTGGTTTGGCAACTTTTTGCCAAATCATCCCAAGCTCACCGTTTTGCAGCAGGACGTGCGCGACATCGACGCCATCAATATGGATGGCATGGACGCTATTGTTCATTTGTCGTCAGTGGCGAACGACCCGTGCGGCGATCTGGACCCCAAACTGACCTGGGAAATTAGTTGCCTTGCCACCATGCAATTGGCGGATAAGGCGGTGCGCAAGGGGATTTCCCGTTTCGTCTACGCCTCCTCTGGCAGTGTCTACGGCGTAAAAAGCGAACCGCAGGTGACCGAGGATCTCGAACTCAAACCGATTTCCGAATACAACAAAACGAAAATGGTGGCCGAGCGGGTGTTGCTAAGCTATTCGGACAAGATGGCGGTGCAGATTGTTCGTCCCGCCACGGTGTGTGGTTACTCACCGCGCATGCGCCTGGATGTCGCGGTCAATATGTTGACCATGCAGGCGCTGACCAAGGAAGAGATCACGGTGTTGGGCGGCGACCAGACGCGTCCCAACATTCACATTGACGACATCACCGATCTCTACATGTTTTTTCTCGATCATCCGGAACACACCGGGGTGTACAACGCTGGTTTCGAGAACATCTCGATCATGGACATTGCCCGGCGCGTCACCGAACATGCGCCGGCGAAGATTGTGGTCAAGGAATCCAATGATCCACGCTCCTATCGCGTCAATTCCGACAAACTGCTTAAAACCGGGTTTCGCCCCAAGAAAACCGTGGATGACGCGATTCGGGAAGTGGCGCATAAATACCGCAGTGGCGAACTGAAGGACGAAGACCGCTTCCACAATCTGAAGTGGATGCAGCGTGGGGTTGCTAAGTGAATGATCCGCGTCCCGCCGGGGATCTGGCGTCGTTTGCTGATTATTCGCGGCGATTGCAAAAGGTTTTGGCCGACTCGGATTGGACCGGCGTGGGCCAATTGGCGCAGGCAATGCAACGCTGTTGGCACCAGGGGCAAACCGTTTATTGGTGCGGCAACGGTGGCAGCGCGGGCAACGCCATACATCTAGCCAATGATTTTTTGTATGGCATTGCCAAGGAAGACGGCTTGGGCATGAAGGTCCAGGCCTTATCCAGCAATCCCGCGGTATTGACTTGTCTTGCCAATGACATTGGCTACGAACAGATTTACGCGCAGCAGTTGGCGGTACTGGCCAATGCCGGCGATCTGTTGGTGGTGTTGTCCGGTAGCGGCAATTCGCCAAATATATTGCGAGTACTCGAAGTAGCACGAAGCAAAGGCGTCGAATCCTATGCAATATTAGGATACACCGGGGGAAAAGCAAAATCGCTGGCCGATGTTGCCATCCATTTTCCCGTGGAGGACATGCAGATAGCGGAGGACATGCAGCTTGTCGTGGGCCACATGATCATGCAATGGTTGTACGCAAATCGACCGCGGAAGGGTTAAATCTTGGCCGACAAAGTTTTAATCATTGGCAGCAACTCCTTTTCCGGAGCGAGCTTTGCTTCTTATTTGTTGGATCAGGGCGTTGAGGTCATCGGCACCAGCCGGTCAGAGGAAGCGCATCGATCATTCCTTCCCTATCGTTGGGGCGGAAAAGACGCGGGTTTCCAATTCCATCGGATCGACCTTAATTCTGACCTGGATGCGCTAACCAGTCTGCTGCGTCGCGAGCGCCCGTCACGCGTAGTCAACTTTGCCGCGCAGAGCATGGTGGCGCAAAGCTGGGAACACCCGGATCACTGGATGATGACCAATGTGGTCTCTGCGGTGCGCCTGCATGACCGTTTGCGTCAGTTGGATTTTCTGGAGCGCTACGTGCATGTCACCACGCCAGAAGTCTATGGCAGCACCGATGGCTTCATCAAAGAAAACACCCCGTTCAACCCAAGCACGCCCTACGCGGTGTCGCGCGCCGCGAGCGACATGAGCTTGAAGACTTTTTTCGAGGCCTACAAATTTCCGGTGGTATTTACCCGTGCCGCCAACGTCTATGGTCCGGGTCAGCAGTTGTATCGCATCATTCCGCGAACCATTCTTTTTATATTGCTCGGCAAGAAGTTGCAGTTGCACGGCGGCGGCCACTCGCGGCGCTCTTTCATCCATATGCAGGATGTCTCGGATGCCACCTGGCGCATCGCAACGCAGGCGCCCATTGGCGAGACCTATCACATCTCAACGCCGGAAATTGTCACGGTTCGCGAGTTGGTGGAACGCATTTGTAAAAAACTGGACGCGCCTTTTGAGCAGCACGTCGAAGTCATCGGCGAGCGCCTGGGTAAAGACGCAGCTTACTTGCTCGATAGCGCGAAACTGCGCGACAGTTTGGGATGGAAGGATTCGATTAGCCTCGACGCCGGGCTTGACGACTGCATCGCCTGGGTCAAGTCCAATCTGGAAGAACTCAAAAAGCAACCCTTCGATTACGCACATAAACCCTGACCTATGCCCATTCACGCCAGCAAACTTCCCGTCCCTGAACTCAAGACCATAGCGCGGCAAATACGCGCGCGCATCATTGAGAATTCGCACAAGACGCAAACCCCGCATCTGGGTTCGTGTTTGTCTTGCGTCGATATTCTGGTGGCGGCGTATTTTCATGTGCTGCGCTTGGATACTTCGGATGCGCGCGCGGCGACGCGCGACCGATTCATTCTTTCCAAAGGTCACGGCGCGCCGGCGTTATTCCAGATTCTGGCGCGGCGCGGGTTTTATCCGGTTGACGATTTGAAGACCTATGGCGAGGATGGCGGCGTTTTTGCCGAACATCCGCCCACGCCTGAGCATCTTCCGGGTATTGAGGCGGCCACCGGTTCGCTGGGCCATGGCATGCCCATGGGCCTCGGGATGGCGCTGGCAGGGCGCATCCAAGGGCTTGACTACAACGTATTTGCCCTGGTTTCCGATGGCGAATGCAATGAAGGCTCGATTTGGGAATCGGCCATGATGGCCGCGGCAAACAAAGTGGAGCGGCTGTGCGTCATTGTGGACTTCAATAAATGGCAGGCCACCGGCCGCAGCGAGGAAATCATCGGCGTGGATAGTCTGGCCAATAAATGGCGCGCGTTCGGCTGGAACGCGGTGGAGGCCGATGGCCATGATATGGAGACGCTGGTGCAGTTGATGTCCAAGGTGCCCGATGGCAGCGGCAAGCCCCTGGCGATTGTTGCGCATACGGTGAAAGGCCGTGGCGCGTCGTTTATGGAAGACGATAACAATTGGCATTACCGCATTCCCACCGCCGATGAGGTGCTTGCTGCGAAAAAGGAACTGGGAGTCGAAGCATGAGAAATGCGTTCGCCGATGAAATCACCAAGCTGGGCAAGGAAGATAAGCGGGTCGTGTTGCTCTCCGGTGATATAGGCAATAAGCTTTTTGACAAATTCAAGGCGCAGGCGGAGGGGCGTTTTTTCAATTGTGGCGTGGCCGAAGCCAATATGATGAGCGTGGCCTCGGGCATGGCGCTCTCTGGTCTACGGCCGGTCATCTACACCATCACCCCTTTTACCACCACGCGATGCCTGGAGCAGATCAGAGTTGATGCCTGCTATCACAACGCGCCGGTGACCATTGTGGGCACGGGCGCGGGCCTTTCCTATGCGGAGCTTGGGCCCACTCATCATTCGCTGGAAGACTTGGCCATTCTTCGAACCCTGCCAGGAATGACGGTATTCGCCCCCTGCGATGAAGTGGAATTGCGCTTGGGGCTGCGGGCGGCGCTTGCGCAGAATGGCCCCGTTTATATGCGCATCGGCAAAAAGGGCGAGCCGATACTTCATAAGACGCCCCCCGAATTTAAATTCGGCAAAAGCATCACGCTTCGGCAGGGCAGCGATGTGTGTTTGATCGGCACCGGCAACATTGTGGCGGTGACACTGGCTGCGGCCGATATCCTCGCGCGCGAAGGCGTATCGGCGCGGGTGGAGAGTTTTCACACCATCAAACCTTTGGATACGGCGCGGCTCGCTGAAGTGTTCGCAGCTTTCCCGGTGGTCGCGGTAGCCGAAGAACACAGCAAACTCGCCGGTCTTGGCGGCAGCATCGCCGAGTGGCGTGCTACGCAGGAAAACACGCGTGCTCGCATGATTGCTTTCGGCGCGGAGGATGTGTTCATGCACGAGGTGGGCTCGCAGGAGTTTGCGCGCGCCAAATTCGGTCTTACCGCTGAAAACATAGCCGCGAAGACCCTAGAGACGCTACGCCGCGCTCACTAAAGAAATCCCTTATTCGATGCGTGTCGGGCTTGATTTCGATAACACCATCGTCAGCTATGACCGCCTGTTTCACAAGGTTGCTCTGGAGGGCGGTTGGATTCCCGCAGACACTCCGGTCTCGAAGGTAAGCGTGCGCGACCACCTGCGCCGCATTGGCAAGGAAGAAATCTGGACGCAAATGCAGGGCACCGTTTATGGCGCCCGCATGGCGGAGGCCGAAGCTTATCCCGGAGCGAAGGAATTTCTGCGGTGGGCGCGTGAGCAAGGAATCCCTGTTTGTATCGTCAGTCATAAAACCAAGCACCCGTTTCTTGGGCCAAAGTACGACCTGCATCAGGCCGCGCGCGATTGGATAGAGCAAAGCCTGGCCGATGACAAAGGGCCGCTGTTAGCGGCGGAGAATGTGTATTTCGAATTAACCAAAGAAGAGAAAATTCGCCGCATCGCGAGCGAAGGCTGCAGCTTCTATCTGGATGATTTACCCGAGATTCTCCTCGCACCTGGGTTTCCAGCGTCAACCGAGAGGATGTTGTTCGACCCGGACGAGCATCACCGCGAGACGAAACTTGCTCGCGCCGTCCATTGGTTGGACGTACAAAAGCGGATTATGGCGCTATGGCAGAAAACGCCTTAGAACCTTTGATCGCGTCGCTGCTCGTTGCCAGTGGAAACTCAGATGGCGCCTTCAAGCTCGATCCGCTTTCGGCAGGGGGCAATAACCGCGTGTATGCGGTGCAAAACAAACACCAACGCTTCCTCGCCAAGCACTACTACCACGACGGCAGCGACACGCGAGATCGCCTTGGCGCCGAATATGCTTTCCTGGAACACGCTTGGCGCATCGGCCTTAAAAACATTCCACGCCCTTACGCCTGCAATACCACGGCGCATCTTGCGCTCTATGAATTTGTCGAAGGAGAGAAGCTGGTTGCAGCTGACATCACCGCCCAACGCGTCTTGGAAGCCGCTCGGTTCTTCGCTCTTCTCAACAGCGCTCAAAGCCGGGCGCGGGCGACAGCCTTGCCTTTGGCCTCCGAGGCTTGCTTCAGTGTTACGGAGCAAGTCGAGATGATCGATGGCCGAATTGGCCGATTGGATCGCATCGAACCGGCAGGCGACGTTAATCGGGAGGCGGTCGAATTTACCCAGGAGCTGAAAAGCTTATGGCAAGCAGCAAAACGCGGACTTTTCGGCGCATGTAAAGACATTGGATTGGATGCGGAAGAATTATTGCCCGTTGCCAACCGGTGTTTGTCACCCTCGGACTTCGGCTTTCACAATGCGTTGCGGCGAGCTGATGGCAGCCTGTGCTTCATCGATTTTGAATATGCGGGGTGGGATGACCCTGCCAAGGCAGTTGGTGATTTTTTCTCCCACCCAGGCATGCCGGTTTCCAAGGAGTATTTGGAATCCTTCCTTGCGGTAGCGATGACACCGTTTGAAAATCCCCAGGCGAGTAGCACTAGGGCGCGTCTCTTAGAGCCCTTGTTTCGCTTCAAATGGTGTTGCATCATCCTCAACGAATTTCTCCCCGCCTCGGCATCAAGAAGGCGGTTTGCCGATCCCGAGGCCGATTCGACACAGCGCAAAGCCGGCCAGCTGTACAAGGCAAGAACCCTTTTCAACACCCTGCAAAATAGAGAGCAATCATTGTGGCTTACATAGATTTCATGTCGGTTGTGCACAAGGCGACCAAACGCGACTATTTGGCGAGAGTCAACGATCCCGATTTCCCCAAGGCCAAAGCCGCGGAAATGGCGAAAAAATGGGATTTTGACTATTGGGACGGCGACCGGCGCATCAATTACGGCGGTTATCGCTACATGGAAGGTCGCTGGGAAAAGGTCGCCAAAGCCATGGCGGATCATTACGGCATCAAGGCCGGCGACAAGATACTGGATGTGGGTTGCGGTAAGGGTTTCCTCATGTTCGACTGGACCAAGGTGGTGCCAGGGGTCGAGATTCAAGGGATCGACATCTCCGAATACGCCATCAAGAACGGCAAAGAGGAGGTCAAGGACCGCATGCAAATCGGCAATGCCACGCATCTACCCTGGCCCGATGGACATTTTGACTTGGTCTATTCATTGAATACTTTGCACAACCTGCATAACTACGATCTCGACCCCGCACTGCGGGAAATGCAGCGTGTTGGTAAGAAAAACAAATACCTTTGCGTGGAGTCCTACCGCAACGACGCCGAAAAAACCAACCTGCTTTATTGGCAAGTTACCTGTGAGGCGTTCAATTCCCCCGAGGCATGGGAGTGGTGGTTCCGGCAAACCGGCTACTCCGGTGACCATTCTTTTATCTACTTCGAGTAAAACCCCAATGAACCGTCCCAAAACAAGCAAAGCCGCGATCCTGGTTGAGTTGAACAAGCCCCTGGTGATTGGTGAGATCGCGTTGCCGGAGTCGCTGGATGTTGGCCAGGTGCTGGTGAAAATTCATTGGAGCGGCATTTGCGGCTCGCAGCTTGGCGAAATCGATGGCGCGAAGGGCGAAGACAAATACCTGCCGCACTTACTCGGGCATGAAGGCTCCGGCACGGTGATCGAGGTTGGCGCTGGCGTTCGCCATGTCAAACCAGGCGACAAGGTGGTTCTGCACTGGCGCAAAGGGCCGGGCATCGAATCGCCGACGCCGGTCTACAAATGGGAAGGTAGGCAAGTCAACGCCGGTTGGATCACGACATTTAATGAGTTTGCGGTGGTCTCGGAGAATCGTGTCACCGCGATTCCTGCTGACAGCGACCTTGAAGTGGCTGCACTATTTGGTTGCGCGGTAACAACAGGTTTCGGTGTGGTACAGAATAATTCAAAGGTGCGCATAGGCGAGTCCGTGGTCGTATTTGGCGCGGGCGGGGTTGGCTTGAATATTGTGCAAGCGGCAGCGCTGGTAACGGCGCATCCAATTATTGCCGTCGACATTCACGATAACCGGCTTGCATTGGCCGCGAAGATGGGCGCAACGCACTTGATCAATTCAAGAAAAGAAGATGTCAAGTTGCGAATTCGGGAACTGGTTGGTCCGCCCGGCGTGGATGTGTTCATCGACAATACCGGGCAGCCAAGCATTATTCAGATGGCGTATGAGCTAACGGGCCCGCAAGGCAGAGTGACACTTGTGGGGGTGCCGCGCAAAGGTAACGATATCACCCTGCATTCGCTGGCCCTACATTTTGGCAAGGTACTTGCTGGCTCGCATGGGGGCGAAACTGTACCGGAGCAGGATATTGCCCGCTATCACGCTTTATTCAGGGCAGGAAGAATCAAACTGCGAGAACTGCTCTCAAGGGAATGTCGGCTATCGGAAATCAACACGGCGATACGGGAGATGCGTGATGGTACACTCGCCGGTAGATGCCTAATTCGCCTTCAGTCCGAGAAATAGCCTTTGATGGACCACTCTTTGTGCTTGTGCTGCCAACGCAAGGCGGTTCGAAATCTGGTTGATTTCGGCGCCCAACCACCAAGCAATCGCTTCGAATTTGCGGATTTCCCGAGCGCTGACAAGCACCCACTGGTGATGGGTCAGTGCCAAGCCTGCGGCCTTTTGCAACTAATCGCTCCCATGTCCGCCGAGATGGCGAAATCGCATTTCGATTGGATCACCTACAACGAACCCGAAGGCCACTTGGACAACCTTGTCGAGCGCTTGCGAAAGCTGCCGGGGTTGCATCCGGACGCGCGCGTGGTGGGCCTTACCTACAAGGATGACAGCACTGTCCAGCGATTCAATCGAATTGGATACTCCAATACTTATCGCTACGACGCGGCCGCCGATCTTGGATTGATCGACCCTCGAGCGGGGCTCGAATCCATACAATCGGTATTGCAGCCCGGCGTTACCGCGCAGTTAATTGTCAAGCATGGCTTGGCGGATCTACTTCTGGTGCGGCACGTACTGGAGCACGCGCACCGGCCAATAACATTTCTCCAGGCATTAAGGGCGCTGGTCAAACCGGATGGCTACCTATTGTTTGAAATGCCAGAGAGCACGAAATTCGTCAAAGCCTGTGACTATAGCTTCGTATGGGAAGAGCACATCACCTATTTGTCGCCGAATACTCTTCATTCGCTGTTGTTGGAAGCCGACTTCGCGATCGAGGAAACGATTCAGTATCCCTACCCTTTGGAAGACTCATTGATTGGAATCGTCAAGAATGCCAGGGCGAAGCCGGCTGCGGGCAACAGGCCAGAGCGATCCGAGGCGCTAACTGCGGAGGGCGATTATTTTTCTAGTGAATTTTTCCAAGTGCGCGCGCGCCTGCAGGCGTTGTTCCGCAGCTGGCGCGGGCAAGGAAAGCGCATTGCCTTGTTTGGCGCCGGGCACCTTGCCGCGAAATTCGTGAATTTGTATTCGCTAACTGAGTATTTCGAATGCGTCATTGACGACAACCCCAACAAGCAGAAAATGTTGATGCCCGGATCGCGTTTGTCGATTTGCGGTTCTGGCGAATTGGCCGCCAGAAGTATCGACGTATGCCTTTTGTCGCTAAACCCGGAGAGCGAGCAGAAAGTGCTTGCGAAAAATCAGCCCTTCATCGAGCGTGGGGGCAGGTTTTTATCCATCTTCGCCCTTTCTCCCATGTCGGTATACGCGGCGGGCGTTAAATGAATCTTCGAAAGTTAAACGAAGAAGTGTTCATCGCGGAAGATCCGATCGTGCAAATTGGCGACGACCAAATTGTTTTTCTCAAACAGCAGGCAGGCGCCAGCCCAAGAAAAAGAGCGCGCATCTGCGCCCACAAATCAAATGACGATGCATTGCATGAAATGGTGATCGCCATCGCGGCGTCGAGCTACATTCATCCCCACAAACATCTGCAAAAATCTGAATCGTTTCACATTGTCGAAGGCAATGTCGACGTCGCGGTATTCGACGATGTCGGAAACGTCATTGATGTTGTCGAGCTGGGCACTGCGGGGTCGGGGCGCCGTTTTTTCTATCGGTTGTCGCCCGGCGCGTTTCATACCTTGCTTGTTCGTTCCGACTTTATCGTCATGCATGAAGTCACCAATGGCCCTTTTACATCGGGGGGCACTGCCCTCGCGCCGTTTGCTCCTTCCGAGGACAGGACGATGGAGGTTGGCGAATATATCAAGCGCACTTCCGATCTGGTGGCCAGGCATCTGCAATTCAAGAAATCCACATGAGCGGGAACCGGTACCTGGTAGTGGGCGGGGACAGCCTGGTTGGCGGAGGGCTGTATCGCGCGCTGGAGAACCGGGGTCACGCGCCGTTAATCAGCACGCGACGGCCGGATACGGTTGGCGAACGAAGGGTATTCCTGGATTTTGAAAACGAGGCTTCCTTTCGAGTGCCTGCCGAAGTCGGCTATGCGTTTATTGTTGCCGCCGCTACAAACTATGATCGTTGCGAAAAAGACCCACTGGCATATCGCATCAACGTTGAATTAATTCCCAATTTGGTGCGCTCGCTACTTGAACAAGGCGTCTTTGTCACCTTTATATCGACAAATTCGGTATTTGGAGGGGATCAAGAATGGCCCGACGAAGACGCGCAACACGCACCGGGAATCGCCTATGCCAAACAAAAGGCTGAAGCGGAAAAACGCATCCTCGCCTTAGTCGAGCGATTGCAAGCGCACGACAAATTGAACATCGTGCGTTTGACCAAAATATTGAACAAAGACACCTCCCCGATACCCGGCTGGTTGTCCTCATGGCGGCGCAATGAATCGGTCCAGCCCTTCTCAGATTTGATTTTTGCGCCAATGTCGGTGGGCTTCGTCGGCGAGTCTCTGGCGGTGATTGGCGAACGGCGCATTTCCGGGAACCTGCATTTGTCCGGAGAACGCAATGTCAGTTACGTTGATTTTGCCAAGTCGTTGTCCGCTCAATTGGGCTTCGCTTCAAGCCTGATCGAGGCGACAACGTCCGTCGAAAAAGGGGTGCACATCCCGTTCAAACCACGTTTTAGTGGATTGGGCATGCGCAAAACCAGCCGGCTTACCGGATTGCAGCCGCAATCACTGGAATCTGTAACGGGCGATTTGGCGCGCGAAATCCGCGCGATCAATCCCTAGGAGCATTCAAGTGGGTATAACCATGTCGCTCATGAAGGCACTGAAGGATCGTGCAATATTCAGCCGCCGCGGCTTGAAGGTGCTCGACATAGGGAGTTCCAATCTCTACCAGGCCGATACGCAGAGTATCGTCGAATACGTATCGCAATTTGGCGAGGTTGGCGAGGCAAGCGAACTTCAGGCGTTTGCGGAGCGCCTCTCCGAAGGGTCCGCTTACGATCATGTCAAAGGCGGTCTCAACGAATCATTCGCTGGAGAACTCATCGAGCGTTGTGGCATGAGTTATTTGTCGATGGATATAGCCCGCGGATATAAAACCGAAATTCTCGATCTCAATCACGAGAATTTGCCATCTCGGCACGGCGAGTCTTACGACGTGGTGCTCAACATTGGCACCACCGAGCATGTGTTTAACCAATATAACTCTTTCAAGGTCATTCACGAGGCAGCCCGTGCAGGTGGGTACATGGTGCACCAGCTCCCCGCAGCGGGGTATACCGATCATGGTTATTTCATGTACGCCGGACGCATGTTCTTTGAGTTGGCGAGCTATAACAAATATGAAATCGTGGATATCTGGTACGACGGGCCGGCGGGCGAGGATGATCTCTATCTGGCGGCCAAGCGATATTCTGCGTCGATACCGCTACTTGAGCGGCTCGCAGCTTCGGCGGCTGCGCGGATTCCAAATTACATGATTACCGTGATCTACAAAAAAATGGGAAATGCTGCTTTTGTCGGCATGCTCGAGACCAGTACATCGGTGGGCGATATACCTGTCACGGTGAGTTCGGCGTATGCGAGCTCCGCCATCGATAAATTAAGGGGCGCGCTACGCGGGTCGCAGTACCTTCGCAGTCGAGCCGGTGCCATTCGAAGAATATTCCGGCATGTCGGAATCGGGAGGAAATAGTGACGGTACGGATTTTTCATAGGGAAACATGCCGATTATGCGATTCGGCGAATGTCGAATTGGTGGTGAAGTTGGAACCCATTCCGCTTTCGGAGAACTACTGCGTCGATAGTGAAACCGGCAAGAAAGCTGCCCGATATCCCGTTGACCTTTATATGTGCACGCATTGCGGTCACGTTCAACAGTTGGATGTTGTCGATTCAAAGAGCTTGTGGGAAAGCTATACCTACTATTCCGGCGAAGCCAAAGGAATGCCTGAGCACTTCAGGCAGGTGGCGGCAAAAATTCGCGATATGTACCGTCCGGCGCCTAGATCTCTGGTAATCGATATCGGCAGTAATGATGGCTCCTTGCTTTTGCCTTTCAAGGAAGCCGGTCATCGGGTGCTAGGGATTGATCCGGCAACGGAAATCGCAAGGCTTGCGACACAATCCGGGATTGAAACCATTCCAGAGCTCATGACCCTGGACTTGGCAAGCCGCATCTTGAGCAAACACGGGTCCGCCGAGGTGATCTGTATGTTTAATGCCTTCGCGCACGCCGACAATATGGGCGAGATCGCGGAGAGCATTCGAACCATGTTGGCGCCTGAAGGCGTGTTCTTCTTTGAGGCCCAGTACCTGCTGGATATCATCGACAGAGTCTTGATCGCGACGATTTTCCACGAACACATGAGCCACCACTCGGTCAAAGCGCTGACCATGTTTCTTGAACTTCACGGTATGGAGTTGATCGATGTCGAACGAGTGCCGATCCAACATGGATCGCTGATCGGCGCGGTACAGATCAAGGGCGCAAAGCGGCCGGTCAAGGAATCGGTTGGTCAATTGCTGGCGTTGGAGGCGAGCCGTGGCCTGGAAAAAACGGAAACGCTGAAGAAATTCGCCGCTCAGATCGCCCACCTGCGGGACCGAACCGGAGCGTTGGCGCGTAAATGGAAGGATGCCAAATTGCCGATCGCCGGCTATGGCGCGGCCCGCAGCGGCCCGACCTTGATTGCGCAGCTGGGTCTAAGTGGTGTTATCGATTACATCGTCGACGACCATCCGCAAAAGGTGAACAGATTTTCGTCAGGGGATGGAATACAAATATTGCCAACCTCGGAACTATGCAAACGCATGCCCGCTTACACCGTCATTCTCGCGTGGGTGCATGCCGCAAAAATTATTGAAACCAACCAGGAGTACTTGGAAAAGGGGGGGCATTTTGTGGTGCTTTGCCCGGAGACTCGAGTTGTAGGGCGGGAAGGCGATGTAAAGCTATAGTTTAAAGCAGTTCTGCGGGCGCTTCGGCGAGAACCGAGTTGATTGATCGCCTATAAACGATTCACAATTTTCTTGCGTTACGTCGCTAATAAATTGCCTCGGTGCCGGCGCTGCGTTCTTCGAGCAACATCGTCTTATAGCCTTGAAGTTCCGCAATATACCCGGCGGTTTTATCGTCTGTGGATGCCAGGAGAGCATTAACGAGGTAGGTCACTTCCTTGGGGTGAAATTTCATCTCCCTCATGACTCGGCGAACTAGGGCAAACATGAGTCTGGGCGTAGGTTCGCGTCGCACGATATCCATATATTCCACGAACAACTCCCCGGTCATAACACGGGACTCCATGGCTTTTGCCAGTTCCATCAAATGGCTGGCGGCGGGTAATGGATCTCCATTTTTTTCGTAAATCGCTTCAAGATAGTTACGGTCGGTCTGCATGCGAACGAAAGCAGGGTTCCATCGCAGCGCTCGCGCTATCCACCGCGGACTCAAGCGCGGGCTCCAGACATTTGTGCTTTCCGCGAGGTATGTAATGGGTTGCGCGAAATAATTCAATGAATAAAACCACCGGCTTTGTTGGTTGTCCAGAAACAAGCTATAAAAGTCTACCCACTCTTCGCTCATCTCTTGCATTGATCCGGTGTTGATCGCCAAATCTACCGCTAGCGTATGTAGCGCGGTATGGCGAGACAACGGACAAAGAATCACCTTGTACCTCGATGTCACATCAGAGTTCAGTGGCTTCCCATTCTCGACGTAAAAGATGCTTGCGTCGCCAAATTCGCGACGAAGAAACACGTCGGCAAAGAAAAGAGACTCAGGAATGTCCAGAATGATGTAGCACTTCGCCGGTCGTATTGGATTGCTCAGCCAGAGGCGAGCCGGCGCCCCGTACCCACCGCCTATCTCTAGTATGGTGTTGGTGGCGGGGATATGCGTCAGGCATTGCAACACGACTCTGGTCAGATAGAACAAGATGTTGCTGACCAAGCGCCCCTTGTGTTCGTATGTCGTGTCCGCCAAGGAGCCTTCAATATCGGAGAACCGATCCACTTCTCCACCAAAGTGTGGAAATTCGGCATAAAGCTCTCGCTCGTACTGTGCCGTGAATTTACCTTCGTGATGGATGTTACCGCGGTGTTCGAAACCCACGGACCCTTGAGCGAATCGCAAGACCTCGTCTGGGCTGGCCAGTTCTTTTATCGACTGACGCATTCTGTCAACGTAGGCTTGCCATCGAATTCCATGCGAGGGGAGGCCCGCAATATTCTCAATCGAGAACAGCCGTTCCCTTGCTTGCGAGACTATGGAATCTTTACCAAATCCAAATATTCTCATTAGTCGTTGACCTTGATCGCCAGGCGCCCGGTGTAATCAATGCGGTTCAACAGGATTGAAATGCCTCTCTCGGAGATAAACTCATCTACCGCCTTCTTTGCTCCCTTGAAGTGACCATAGTCGTCGATAATGAGAACCCCTCGACGACTCAGTCTATCGAACAGGTGTTCGAGTTCATGTTTCGTGGACGCGTACCAGTCCGTATCCAATCGCAAAAGCGCTATTTTTTGCGGCGCCTCTACGGGAATTGTGCGTTCTACCATGCCTTTCACGAAATGCATTCTTGAGCCCGGATAACCGGTGCTAAGGAGATTCGCCCTGACCTCCTCTAATCCTGCTTCCGCCCAATGACTCTTCTCGTCTCCCGTGCTGAGCGGCAGCCAACCATCGATCGCTCGGTTTCCCCAAATATCGACGTCTGTGTTTTCGTCTGGGCGAGGTAGTCCTTCGTAGGTATCGAAAAGGTACAACCCTCTAGACGTTGATCCGCGTGCGACAAGCGCATTTGCGGCGACCATCATGCTTCCACCGCGCCAGACTCCGCATTCGACAATGTCTCCTTCGACTTGCGCATCCTCCAGGTACTGAACCGCTTTGAATAAGGCATACATGCGCTCTACGGATGTCATGGAGTAGGGCCGGCAACGATCATAGATCGGCAGGAACTCGCTATCCATGTCCGCAGTCCCGCTGGTTGAATGGTATTGCGCCGCCGCCTTTTGGTGGTCTCGCGTACGTTCCTCCACAGCCGCGCTCTCCGCGAAGCGCGTCTCGAGACCGGCGTCTACCGATTTTCCTTGAGCAACGAGTACTTGTCGAAGCCGTGTTAGTAGATCTGTTCGGTCTGGATTGGATTCGAGACCCAATCTAAGCACGCGCTCTTCCCAAGCAAGGGGGAATGGCAGGCCTTTCGCGGTCACTAGCGAATAGAGGCGCAGTGCTTCGTCCAATCGTGAGGTTCCCGAGAGTAACTTTTCCTGGAGTTCTCGCTCCTCATCAATGCTCGTATTGCCAGTCGACGTTGCTCGGATTACGGGCTGTTTACTTTTCGCGACCGCTTTGTAGATTTGTCGAGCGACGTTGTAGAGCAACGGGTAATCGTTAAGCGACTTGGCTACCCGGTACCTTAGCGATTGAAGTATGCCCACATAATTGAACCGTCTGGAAGTTCCATCTATTGCGGCCGGCGCGGTGTATACACGTGAAGAGGGGAGCGATTCCGCGCCGCTCTGATACGCCGCCGTCACCCCGTCGGGAATCACGCCCACGGAGGTACTTGACTCCAGGGCGCCCCAGAACGGCTTGTCCTTTACTTTGCGGTACACCACGTTGATCCCAATATCTGGAATATTGAGTTCACGCAGATTTTGGCCACGCTCGGTCGATGCCAAATTATCCAGGGCCGTCTTTAGAGCGGGGAAATAGGTGCTATACGATTGAAGACTGTCGAGGATACAGTTGCGGCCACTGGGGCCGTCGAACCAGCACGACACGATCTCATATTCATTGTTGCCGGCGATGTCAAAAAAGCACCGACCAGTGTAGGTAATATAGCCGTGATCCACATAACCTACTGCTGGAAGGCAGTGGTAGATATATCCCCCGATTTTCGCGGCGTCGTGAATTACCTTAAAGCAATTGAGTTGGTTGAGAATGTGCTCGGTGGTGCCAAAGTTCATGACGAGGTCAAACTGTCCGCGCAAATTGGCAGGAAGCACGGCGCGATTGAGATCAAGTATCGTGGTCCGGAATCCGGCGGCGATATCGACCGACTCGTATCGCATGCCCGCACTCTGGAAAAGTTCGCCTACAAAGGCCTCATTTCGACCGCCGGTTACCGGGTCATAGGCAGTTCCCTTGGCCAGGTGGGATGCGAACTTCTCGATCGCGGCGACGTCCATTGAGCCGTATTTGCGCAGGAATCCGCCGATATCATCGGCGCTAGCCGAATAAAGATTGGACGACCCAATATCAAGTATGCGCATCCCTCCCTGACGAAACAGCCCCAGCTCGTCCATCTTCTGAATATACGAATACGAAATACCCATCGAATCCTTCTTTCTAGGCGAAATTCAAGTTTCCCGAATCACAGCGGAAAGCGGGCCGTGTCTTATGGCGTTGGCCGACGGCGTTGTTTTTAGCACGACTTGATCGTCACCACCGCGCTACTGCAATACCTAGGGAAAACGCGCTTGGCAATATTCGTTCCCCAAACTGTATTGATTGCGAACGTCAAGGGCGACGTGGCAACAAGAAGCGGAATCATCCAAATCATGGCGAATTTGCTCCGATCAGCGGGGTCTTTTGCAAGAATTTTGAACAGGAAGCTACAGAAATACTTCAACTCACCACCCACAAATGCGCAGCGGCTCGCTTGCGACAATGGCCCAGTGGCAAGTGACATCAATGAAGCCTTCAGATCACTGCGCTCCAAATCGCCTCGAATGAATAAATACAACGTTCCATGAACGCCTAGTAACGATCGGCATCGAACTGTTAAATCGGTTAATTGCTTGAAGTCTTCTCCCGTCAGACAACAAATAACATGGCTTACTGGTCCGGTAGTATCGGGAACCAAGTTTCCGACCAGAATGTCATCTATCGAAGAAAACGTGACGTCTAAGCCATCGAACATTTCATCAACGAATTCAGATTTTTGTCGAATGATCAGAATTCGAGAATTTCGATTTGAAAGAATCTCAGAAACGGTATTTTTCAGTAGCCTGAAATCCTGCCAAAGAGGATGAAAGGGCGTTACCCGCGGTGGGTGGCCGAGCAAGACACGCTGAGATTTATAAAGACATCCCCAAAAAAAATAGAGCAGCCAATTTTGACCCTTCTCCTTGGCGAGAATGTCGGGCAGACCAGATAACTCATCGGCAATTCGATAATTTTGCCAAGCTTCGCAGCCACGCACCCAGTATCTATGACCTATATGCGATTTGGGGCGAGCCAATTTTGCGCCGATTCTTTCGACAAAAGCACTGGCTTCGGCTTTCGAGGCGCTGATCTCTGCGGGAATTTCGCCAACATGAAATATGACATCGTGCGATGCCGCGCGGCGGTGTTCGGCGGTTGTCCAACCTTGAAGGCTTGCAGCAATTTCATTTTCAGTCTGCGGGCCCAGTTTGAGTAAGTGCAATTCCTGATCGCGTTGCTGCAATTCAAGCATGAAAAACTCGTCCGAATCCCCCATCACTACTTCGTCGCCCGATGGGCACATCTCGGGAATAAACGAGTAATCGCAATAGCTATTGATGGTTTTTATCTCTCGTTCGGGTTTGAGACAAAGCATAAAAATCAGGTAATACCTACCCAATAAAGTTTGCGGGTCGACTTGCCAGAAAAACTGATTCGGTTGCGTCGAATGCAGAAACGCCTGATTTCGAATCTTCGCAACGGTAGTTAAATGCGGGTGTTTGAGGGACAGTGCCGCGAGTTGTCGAGGGGCAATGGCCAATATGCCAGTCGAACGATCTACCAGGGTTTGCAATTGCGGTTCCACCATTTCGGCGGTAGCGCGAAAGCTGGGCCCCAACACGATTGAACGCCCGTCCATTATGTGTCGGCAAAGACTTCTGAGAGATCCGTCGGCCAAAACGAAATCGGCGTTCATGAATGTGAAATGCGTATTCAGCATGTCACGGCCGCATTCAATGACCGCTCGGGCATAGGCAAGCGTTAAAGTCACACCATACACTGCGCTTGTTATCAGGTCGTCGATTGGCACAAACCGTATAGGGCAAATGTCTCGCAATCGGCGAAAGGTCTGATGCTGCTCAAAATGGGCTATTTCGCTGTGCCGAGTCATGATTACGACTTCGAGCGTCGTCTCTTTTGCCATCGCTGGCAGATTGCCGGGCGCGAGAAATGACGGTAATGCCAGGGACGCGAAACGCGCGATGTAGACTTCGCCCCAAACTGCCGTGAGAAATTTGACTTTAGGGCGCATTTTTCAAACTAGATTAACCGGGATATTGAAACCAGCGCAGGCACCACACTCTTTGACCGCTTTTTTACTAGGAAGAGCCTGCTTAGGCGCTTATGTTAGCATCCCGACCCGATGCCAATCCCGTCGCAATACAGGGAATTTTGAAATTTTAGAGATTTGTCGCCATGCAAAAAGATGGAATTATTGCCAGTCAGGGCAACGAAAGCAAAACCCGGGAACCACAATACCAGGAATGTATTGATGCGGTAGTCGAGCGAGGATTTGAGCGCCTTGGCCTGAGAAGCAGCCAAAGTTGGCACGACGATCCAAAGCATCTGTTGTTTCGATTGTCTCGCTATAAATTTGTTGCAAAGATGCTGTCTGGCAGCGAAAACGTACTAGAAATTGGGTGCGGCGACGCTTTTGGTACTCGTATCGTTCAACAGGAGGTTAAAAGCCTCAGTGCCACGGATTTCGACGAACTTTTTATCCAGGATGTCGAGGCCCGCATGGTTGCGCGATGGAAATTTCCGGCGTTTACCCATGATTTGCTGGCCGGACCAATTGGTGGATGCTACGACGGCGTTTTCGCTCTCGATGTACTCGAGCATATCGCTCAAAAAGATGAGATGACCTTTCTTGGAAACGCTTTCGCTCCGCTTTCCAATCATGGGGTTGGAATTATTGGAATGCCTTCCTTGGAAAGTCAGGCGTATGCGTCTCCAACTAGCCGCGCAGGCCATGTCAATTGCAAAAGCTTGCCCAATCTCAAGCAGCTGATGCAGAGTTTCTTCCACAACGTTTTCATGTTTTCAATGAATGACGAGGTGGTACATACCGGATTTCACACCATGGCCCATTACATATTGGCTGTTGGAGCGGGGAAAAAGGGTAGTTCCACCCAATCAAATGCGTGATGTAAATCGACTAGATTGCCGGCGTAAATTCAAATTTAGGATGTGACGTGAGTGCTGGCGAAGAAGATTTGTTCGTCGAAATTCGCCGGAAAAGCGCGAATGCGAAGCGAACCGTATTTGTTTCCGGAAATTTCAATATCGTCCATCCTGGTCATTTGCGATTGATGCAATTCGCTGCGGATTGTGGCGATTTCCTAATTATCGGCGTCAACGGCGATGCGTCGCCTGCGGTCACGGTCCCTGCGGCTATGCGGCTCGAAGGTGTTCGCGCGATTGGAATCGTCGACTTTGCTTTCGTACTGAACGATGTGCCGGAAAAATTCGTGGAACGATTCAGGCCGGCGGTGGTGGTGAAAGGCAAGGAATACGAATCCAGAATAAATGCCGAAAGACCAGTTGTCGAAAGTTATGGAGGCACGCTTCTATTTGGATCCGGTGAGGTCAGATTTTCGTCCCTAGATCTGTTGCAGCGAGAATTGCTGGAAACCAATTTTTCTTCGATTAGAAAGCCGCTCGACTTTCCGGAAAGACATAAATTCACTTTTCAGGATCTGATCGACGTCGTGCGCAGATTCAGCACCCTCAAGGTGGTGGTGGTCGGCGACCTGATCGTAGATGAGTATATTAATTGTGACGCGCTCGGAATGTCGCAGGAAGATCCAACGCTGGTGGTGGCCCCGATACGAAATGATCGATTTGTCGGAGGGGCTGGAATCGTCGCGGCGCATGCAAGTGGAATGGGCGCGAGCGTCAGTTACTTTTGTGTCGCGGGCGGTGATCCGACCCAGACTTTCGCCGAGGAAATGCTGGGCAAATACCATGTCAAAAGTGAATTTATCAAGGACGAAAGTCGGCCGACGACTCTAAAACAACGGTATCGCGCAAGTGGAAAAACTCTGCTTAGAGTGAGTCACCTTCGGCAACACGAAATTAGCAGTGCCCTGGTCGAGAAGATGTTCAATGCGATCGCGGGCGCGCTGGACCATAGCGATTTGCTCATCTTTTCCGACTTCAATTACGGATGCTTGCCGCAAGGTCTGGTGGATCAATTAGTCTCGTTTTGCCAGCGAAAAGGCATCATGATGGTGGCCGATAGTCAGGCGTCGTCGCAAATCAGCGATGTTTCCCGATTCAACGGGATGCGCCTGCTAACGCCAACGGAACACGAAGCCAGGTTGGCGGTTCGCGATTTCAGTTCCGGGCTCGTGGTCCTGGCCGAAGACCTTCGCCTCAAGGCTAACGCAAAGGAAATATTCGTCACTTTGGGGGCGGAGGGCCTTTTAATTCACGCGCCATCGAATCTCAAGGCGGAATTTCTTACGGACCAATTGCCCGCGCTAAATGAGGCGCCCAAAGATGTATCGGGCGCGGGGGACTCTTTGCTTACATGCTCGTCCATGGCGTTGGCGGTGGGCGCGAATATTTGGCAAAGCGCCTACTTGGGGAGCGTTGCCGCCGCATGTCAGGTAAGTCGTGTCGGTAATTCGCCTTTGAGCGCCGCAGAATTGGTCAAGGAATTGGAGCTTTGAGAGCATTGCTATTGGCGGCTGGATTTGGGACGCGCCTCAGGCCAATAACAGCCTCGATTCCCAAATGTCTTGTTGCGGTGCACGAAAAACCTTTGTTGGCGTATTGGCTCGAAATTTTGCGTCAACCTTTAATCGAGCGAATTCTCGTCAATACACATTACCTAGCGGACAAGGTGGAAGCGTACGTTCGATCCTCCCCATGGCGCGATCGCATCGACTTGGTACATGAAGAAACAATTCTTGGCACGGGGGGGACGGTTCGCGCCAATAGAACATGGCTTAATGGAGAAAGTTTCCTCGTCGCGCATGCCGACAACCTGACAATTTTCGATCCTGCGCAACTAATTGCCAGGCACGCGCAGCGACCTAGAGAGTGCGTAATGACCATGATGACGTTCGATACTGATTCGCCGCAAACCTGTGGAATCGTGGAGGAGCGGCAGGGCGTTGTCATTGACTTCCACGAGAAGGTACCCAACCCGCCTGGTAGACGTGCCAACGCAGCGGTGTATGTTTTTGCACCGGAGATTTTTGAATTTCTTTCGCAGAATGAGTCTCCGATCATCGATCTAAGCACCGAAGTGCTACCGCATTTCCTCGGGCGTATCTGGACATTTCATAATGATCGCTATCATCGCGATATCGGAAACATTGAGGCCCTGCGTCTGGCCGAACGCGAATTCCCTCGATAGAACGGTCCATGCGTATTAAAGGGAAAGCCTTGCTTTGGCGGATGCGAATTGCTTATGTTCGCGCTACCCGAGAGGGAACATGGTGGACGATACGCGAGATACTTAGGCGAGGCTTGATGTGGATGGGATGGACGACTTTGCTTCCCGCCACCCTGGTGGTCCATCTGCTTGGATATCGTAGGTTGCCGGTGTTTACACACCGAATCGGCCACCTTGCCGCCGAGCCGGACTGCTTTTTAAAAAAGGTTCGCCTTGGACAAATAAAGGGCGATGAAAAAAAATATTTTTTGCTCGCACCCCCGGCAAAGGTGGCCAATCGCTGCCTTCTAGGGTATTGGCGAAACCACTTTGCAATCGTCAGCAATCCTGTTCTTTGCCTAATTCTTGAAATAATGAGCTACGGCTTTCTGCTTCGAAATGAAGTTTCATCCTACGTTCTCTCAATCGGCGATTCTGCCGAATACTTTTCGATAAACTCAGATTGGGGCACGCGACCGCCTGTTTTGCAATTTGAGGCATCCGAGAAAAGCAAAATGGAGCTCGCGCTTAGACGCCTAGGTATGCCCGACCACGCTTGGTTCGTCTGTGTACACGCCAGAGAAGGAGGTTATTCGCCTACGGACGAAGCAGTCCATAGTTATCGCAATATGGACATTGATACCTATGTTCCGGGAATGCTGGAAATTGTCCGCCGCGGCGGTTGGTGCATTCGAATGGGCGATCCTAGTATGAAACGACTGCCGCCAATGCATGGCGTGATTGATTACGCACACGACCCCATAAGGTCACCGGAATTGGATGTGTTCTTTTGCGCACAGTGCCGGTTTTTTCTTGGAAATACATCTGGCCTATTTATACTTAGCTCGATATTTGGCGTGCCAGCCGCACTTGCGAACATGGTTCCTTTCGCGTCAATGGGGTTTTGCCGAGATGATTTAAGCATCCCGAAACTAATTCGTTCGAAATACGATCAACGCCTGCTTACGATCGACGAGATATTAGGGACACCGGTGGCCAACTATCGAATCGGAGGTGAATTTGAGAAAAGCGGGCTTGAACTTCTCGAAAACACAGCGGAAGACATTCTGGGACTGGTAGTGGAAATGCTAGACCGCTTGGAAGGTAAGAAGAATTTGGATGCAAATATGCGTTCCGCACAATCTCGATTTCGGTCGAAACTGCGCTATGGAGATTATTGTTATGGCGCTTCCTCCAACATCGCGGCGCGATTTCTGGCATCGCATCGTGAAGTATTTGCTTCCCTCGAGTGACATTTTGTACGCTAGTCGCAGGCGGGAGATGCCTAGATATGCGTATGGGGAATCGCATCTGGGATGTTTGTTCGGATCACTGCGAAGTGTGATCGATGTGGCCGCATTTGAAAATGTGGCATTTTACTTAGAGCTCAATATTCACGTTGATCTTCAATGGGTTCGCTTGGCCAAATCAATCGTGCGGTTCCCACGCCCCTAAAATTATGAAATTTTCAAACATCATGGTTTACAACTTACCTTACCAAGAAGCCGAATGCATCTAGACCAAGCTAAAACGACGAATAATTCCTCTCAATCTCCAGTCAACCGAATTCCAACGCGTAGATCTCCTTTTGAATTGGCGCTCAAGGATATTGTTCTCGGACTTAAATCGACGAACATATGGGCGATGCTGGCATGGCAGGAAATAAAACAACGCTATAAGCGATCAATCATTGGCCCACTTTGGCTAACCATCAGCACTGCCGTGTTGATCGGCGCGATGGGGCCTTTATATGGCAGACTATTTTCGCAGGACACCAGCGCCTATCTTCCCCATTTGGCGGTAAGTTATATTATTTGGGCGCTAATATCCAACCTCCTTAACGAATGTTGCAATGCATTTATTAATGCGGAAAGTCTTATCAAACAAGTTAAATTGCCTTTGACGACGCATGTTTTGCGCGTGGTCTGGCGAAATTTCATTGTCTTCGGCCACCAATCCCTAGTGTTCATTTTCGTGCTGATAATTTTCCCACCAAGGTTGTCATTTGATCTCCTGCTGGTGCCGCTTGGAATTGGATTGTTGCTAATTAACGCAGTATGGGTGGGGATATTGCTTGGATCCTTGTGTGCGCGATTCAGGGACATTCCACCGATAATTTCGAGCTTTGTTCAGGTGGCGTTTTTTCTGACCCCGGTACTTTGGCAAGCAAGCTCCCTGGGTCACTATGCCTGGGTGGTGAATTTCAACCCCTTGTATCATGCCATCGAGGTGATACGCGCCCCGTTGCTGAGCGCGGTTCAATTTCCGTGGGTTTCCCTTGCGGTTTCGTTGTTAATGGCAATTTTGGGATTGGCCTTAACACTCGCGTTTTTCACGAAATATCGCGCGCGAATAGCGTATTGGGTATGACTATGGCGTACATCGAAGCGCGAAATATCGAAGTATCGTTTCCGATATTTGGAAGCCAGGCGCGTTCGTTTAGAAAATCTCTTTGGGTAGCAGCAACTGGGGGAGCAATAGCCCGCAATGCATCGGATCGAGTAACCGTCCATGCGTTAAAAGGGATTTCGTTCAGCATAAATCAGGGCGATAGAGTTGGATTGGTAGGGCACAATGGATCGGGGAAATCCACCTTGCTGCGAGTATTGGCGGGCGCCTATGAACCCAATAGCGGCGAAATTCACGTTGAAGGCCGGGTTGCGTCTATGCTCGATCTCTACCTAGGCATGGATTTGGAGGCAACGGGGTATGAGAACATTTTTCTGCGGGCAATATTGCTTGGTTGTAGCCGCAAAGAGGTCGCCGAAATTACCGATGAGATCTGCGAATTTGCCGGATTGGGCGATTTTATTCACATGCCATTACGGACGTATTCCAGCGGCATGGCGATGCGCCTTGGTTTTGCTATATCGACAAGCATAAAGTCAGAAATTGTCTTAATGGATGAGTGGCTTTCAGTAGGCGATCAACCATTCGTCGAAAAGGCCAACCGAAGACTGCACGAAATGGTCGATCAGGCTCAAATCCTGGTTGTTGCTTCGCATTCCGAAGAATTGATTCGAAAAAACTGCAACAAGATTTTTCATTTGTCTCATGGTCAACTAATGGAAATTGAGACGGTTCAATAAAGTATGGAACAACGCGCATTGTCACCCTCAGCGCCCCAGGTCAGGCTGAAATATCCAAGCCCCAAAAATAGAATAGAAACCTGTCTGGTCATGCTTTCGCAGAATGTCTTGGACGTACGGGCAAACAATTTATGGGAAGTCCGCTTCGCGCAGGCGACTGCCCACCGCATCTTTGCGCGATAACAGTGGAGCCCCGTTGGTGGGCCAAGAAATAGCTAAATCGGGGTCATTCCAAATTATCGAGCGTTCATGTTCCGGCGCGTAGAAATCGGTAGTCTTGTAAAGAACTTCGGCATATTCGGAGGTAACGCAAAAGCCGTGAGCGAAACCAACCGGCACCCAAATCATTTTCTTGGCGTCCGAATTCAAAGTTATCGCAAAATGTTTCCCGAAATTTGGTGAACTTCTGCGTATGTCGACAACCACATCGAATACTTCCCCCGCGATCACGCGCAAAAGCTTCCCCTGGGGCTGGCGAATCTGATAGTGCAGCCCGCGCAACACGCCTTTGGCCGAGCGCGAGTGGTTATCCTGCACAAAACGCGCGGTTATCCCTATTTCGGCGAAGCTCTTCTCGTTCCAGCTTTCGAGAAAAAAGCCACGTTCATCGCCAAACACGCGTGGCTCGATGATCAGCACTTCTGGCAGCGTATCGCTAGGGGTCGCGCGCATGTTAATTCCCCTCAGTGAGTAGTGATCGTAGGTAGGCACCATAGCCACTATTTTTAAGCGGTTCGGCTAGTGCCTGCAGTTGTTCCGCACCGATAAATCCCATGCGCCAGGCGATTTCCTCAGGACAACAAATTTTGAGCCCCTGGCGGCGTTCCATGGTTTGGATGAAGCTGCTTGCTTCGAGCAATGAGTCCTGGGTACCGGTGTCAAGCCACGCATGTCCACGTCCGAGGGTTGTGACACTTAAGTTGCGATTCGATAGATATTTGCTATTGAGATCGGTGATCTCCAATTCGCCGCGAGCGGAGGGTTTCAGCGTTTTGGCTATTGACGGGGCTTCCTGGTCATAAAAATACAAACCGGTTACCGCATAGCGCGATTTGGGTGCACGTGGCTTTTCCTCCAAGCTGATCGCCTGTCCCGAGGCATCGAACTCCACCACGCCATAGCGCTCCGGGTCGCTCACCGGATAGGCGAACACAGTCGCACCCCTCAGACGCGCGTCTGCCGCCGCAAGATCTTTTTGCAAATCGTGGCCGTAAAAAATGTTGTCACCCAATACCAGGGCGCTGGGATGCGAATTCAAAAATCGTTCGCCAATAATCATGGCCTGCGCCAAGCCGTCGGGTGAGGGCTGTACGGCGTATTGAATCTCCAGGCCCCAGCGTTTTCCGTTGCCTAACAGAGACTCGAACCGCGGCGTGTCTTGCGGCGTCGAGATGACAAGAATTTCCCGAATTCCCGCGAGCATCAGAGTGCTCAACGGGTAATAAATCATGGGTTTGTCGTAGACCGGCAGCAGTTGCTTGGATACCGCTTGGGTGATGGGGTACAGGCGCGTTCCCGAGCCGCCCGCAAGAATGATTCCTTTACGCATGATGTCTGTTTCTTGATGGACTATGGTTGAGGGTGATAAATGGCGGGCCGAATTGCCGCGTCTAAGGTTTCGGTAGGGTCGATAGTGTCAATTTGCCAGCAACGCAATTCGATCACCGCACCTGGTAATTTTTCTCTATCCATTTTTGATAGTCCCCGGAGCGGATATTCTCCACCCAGGCCATGTTTTCGAGATACCAATTGATCGTACGTTCAAGACCGGTGTCGAACTCATGTCTGGGGGACCAATTCAATTCTCGCCGAATTTTGCCGGCATCAATAGCGTAACGCCGATCATGCCCCGGCCGATCAGTGACGAAGCGAATCAATTCTACGTATCGCCCTGCGTTGCGCGGACGAAGTTTATCCAGGATCTCGCATATTGAATTCACCACGAAAATATTGCTCAGTTCCGACGAGCCACCGACATTGTAGGTTTCGCCAGGAGCGCCCTGCTCAAGGATCAAGCGGAGCGCCTCGCAATGATCTGACACATGAAGCCAATCGCGAACATTGCTGCCATCACCGTACACGGGCAGGGGTTTGCCTTCGAGGGCGTTGAGCATCACCAGGGGTATTAGCTTTTCCGGAAAGTGCATCGGGCCGTAGTTGTTGGAACAATTGCTGGTCAATACCGGCAGGCCAAAGGTATGGAAATAGGCGCGCACCATGTGGTCTGAGCCCGCCTTGGAGGCAGAGTAGGGGCTGTTGGGCGCGTAAGGTGTGGATTCGGTGAACGCCGCATCGGTGGCGCTCAATGAGCCATACACCTCGTCGGTGGAAACGTGCAGGAAACGAAACCGTTGCTTTTGCTCAGAGTCGAGTTTCCCCCAATAAGTACGTGCTTCTTCGAGAAGGCTGAAGGTGCCGACAAAATTGGTTTGCACAAACTCCGCCGGGCCGTGGATGGAGCGATCCACGTGGCTTTCCGCCGCGAAGTGCACGATGGCACTGACCTGATGCGAGTTAAGCAATTGCTCAATTAGCCCGCGATCACAGATATCTCCGCGAACAAAGGTATGCCGGGGGTCGTTTTGCAGTGTGGCAAGGTTGGCTAGATTCCCCGCATAGGTAAGTTTATCCAGCGTGACAACGGGCTCGTTTCGCTGCGAGAGCCATTCCAGCACGAAATTCGAACCAATAAATCCGGCACCACCAGTCACCAGCAAACTCATGAATTACTCCGTTTAACAGCGTTCAAAGCGATCAATTTCGCGTATTTATTGAAACTATTCATGCAGCCAAAATAAATGTGGATCAAGCCCGCCATCCCATCCAAAAACCCTAGGCGGAATACATAAAACTTGAGAAATCGCAGCAATGGCGAAATTAGTAAATGGGAAATTCCCGCGACCTTGCCCGCGGCAAACATTTCCTCTGCCTGTAGAGTGGTGTAGCGGTTTTGTTTATCCAGATATTTCTGCAGAGATTCGGCCGAGTCGTGCAGTAAATCGCCGTGTAATTTTAGCGGTGAGGCCGCCGAGACCACGGTTTCGTGCACCGAAGCATTGCTCCAGTGCGCATGGCCGCGATGAAATAAGCGCAGGCTCCAATCTGGATATCCTTCACCATGGCGTAACCAGCGGCCAAGAAACCGATTGCAGCGCGCCATCTGATAAGCCTTGGCGCGTGGGGCGGACAATTCCTCCAGTATCGCTGCCTTGAGCGATTCGCTCACCCGTTCGTCCGCATCCAAACACAACACCCAATCGTGGGTGGCCGAATCGACGGCGAATTGCTTTTGCGGACCAAACCCCAGCCACTGTTTTTCGATGATACGGGCGCCGTACTGCCTTGCGATCTCTAGTGTGTTATCGCTGCTGCCCGAATCGACCACCAAACGTTCCTCGGCAAATGCCACACTGGATAGGCATGCCTCGAGCTGGGTGCCCGCGTCGCGCGTGATGATCACCACTGAAAGCGGCATGGTGCGGCTTATAATCAAAGCGTTATTGGCAAGGTCCGAGCCTGATGTGAGCCTGGGCATACCTCGGTTGAAACCGCGTCGGAGTGTCCTCTGCGCGGAGAGCACGCAATTTTAACCTTGCCCGGGGGCGCGAGAATTCAGCAATGAGAAAAATACTGATCGTCAAGACCTCCTCGCTCGGCGATATCGTGCATAACTTTCCGGCAATTAGTGACATTCGACGCAATTTGCCTAACGCCTCGATTGATTGGGTTGTCGAAGAGGCCTATGAGTCCCTGGCCAAGTTGCACCCAGCGATACGGCGCGCTATCCCGGTCGCGGTGCGCCGCTGGCGCGGTCGCCCGTTAAAGAGGGAGACCTGGGCCGAAGTGGGCGTCTTGCATCGCTTATTCAAATCCGAGCAATACGACGAAATCATTGATACCCAAGGCTTGGTAAAGAGCGCGGTGCTGGCTTCGGTCGCCCGTGGAAGGCGGCACGGATTCGATGCGACCAGTGCCCGAGAGCGAATTGCCGCGCGCTTCTACGACGTACGGCATCATGTGGCGCGAGCCCAACATGCAGTGCAAAGAAACCGCGATCTCGTCGCCCATGCCTTGGGTTATCGTATCGAGGGGCTGGTCGACTATGGTTTGAACGCAAGGGTCGACGATGCCAAAGCCGATCCCTATATCGTTTTTTTGCATTCGACTAGCCGCGCCGACAAACAATGGAATGAGTCCAACTGGATACAGCTTGGCGGCATGATCGAGGCGGCGGGGCGGCGGGTGGTCTTGCCATGGGGCAACGATTCCGAGCGACAACGAAGCGAACGCATTGCGTCGGCATTGCATATGGCGATTGTCCCCGACGCGATGAGTGTCGAGGCGGCGGCCACGATGCTTGCCAATAGTAGCGGCATAGCCGGCCTGGATACCGGCCTCACACACCTCGCCGCCGCGTTGAATAAACCTGTCGCCGCCATCTATTGCGCTACTGACCCACGATTGACGGGGGTATTCGGTGCATCCCGGGCGCGAAATTTAGGCGGGGTCAATCAAGTGCCCAAACCCGCCGAGGTGTTCGATGCGCTGCGTGAACATGGTGCGTTGTGATGTGGCGTATTGGCTACAACCTGGTGCTATGGATTGCGCTTCCTGTGGTGATGGTCAAGCTGTGGTGGCGAGGCTTGCGCGAGCCCCTCTACCGACACGCATGGCGCGAGCGATTTGGTATTTATGACGCGGCGCCACCCAAGACCGGCCGGACACTATGGTTGCACGCAGTATCGCTTGGCGAAGTCAACGCCGCGAGTCCATTGATAGAAAGACTGCTTGATCACTATCCGCAGGACAGAATTATCCTCACCCAAATGACCGCGACGGGTCGCGAAGCGGCCATCCGGCTGTTTGGCGGTCGTGTAACAATTGTTTGGCTTCCCTATGACTACTCCTTTGCTGTACGCCGATTCTTGAACACTTTTAATCCAGCTATTGGAATATTTATAGAGACGGAAATATGGTTCAACCTGATCGAGGCATGCGCCAAAAATAACGTTGCGTTGTTCCTGGCGAATGCCCGCTTATCGGAAAAGTCGTATCTCGGATATAAGAAAATCACGCCATTGGCGCGGCGCGCATTCGGTGCGTTTGATGCGATTGCCGCGCAAACTACGGCAGACGCCGCGAGACTGTCTCAATTGGGTGCCCGCGATCCATTGGTTGTCGGCAACCTTAAATTTGATGTGGTGGAGAATTCCCAGGCGGAGCGATTGAGTGCCGATTTTCGAGCGCGCTATGGCGCGAGGCCAGTGCTGATTGCAAGCAATACCCGCGATGGCGAAGAGGATCTGTTGCTCGATGCCCTGGCCAATTGTGAGCTTGGCAACGCGCTCACCGTAATTGTGCCGCGCCACCCGGATCGTTTCGATGCTGTCGCGCAAACCATGGCGAGGCGCGGATTGCGGTTCGAGCGACGCAGCACGGTCGCGCCAATTGGCGCGGAGTGCAATTATTTTCTGGGCGATAGCGTCGGGGAAATGGGTGCCTACTATCGCGCTGCGGATGTTGCCTTCATTGGCGGCAGCTTGTTGGATTACGGTGGACACAATCTGATTGAGGCTTGCGCCGCAGGGGTTCCGGTCTTAATCGGACCCTACACGCGAAATTTCGAGGAGGCCGCGCGCTTGGCGATTGAGGCGGGTGCGGCATTGCGCGTAAAAAACGCCGAAGAAGTGGTTACTCAAGCGAAAATATTGTTTGGAGATTCAAAAATGCGTGCGCGTATGGGCAAAGCAGCTCGAGATTTTGCCGCGCTTCACCGAGGCGCGGCGGAGAAAATGCTCAATATCGTGGTGAATTTGCTCGAAACTAGTCCTCACCAAGCAGGCGATTGACCGCCTCGACATCTTCCTCACTCAGCGATCCGGCCGCGGCTTTCAGTCGCAGGCCATTCATGATGGTGTCGTAACGCGCGCGTGCCAGATCGCGCTTGGTGGAAAATAACTGCTGCTGCGAATTGAGCACATCGATATTGATGCGCACGCCTACTTCGTATCCCAGCTTGTTCGATGCAAGCGCGGTCTCGGATGAAGTGACCGCCTGTTCAAGCGCCCGCACCTGCGCCATGCCATTGGTTACACCTACGTAAGACTGGCGCGCCAGCGTTGCGGCCTGACGCCGGTTGCTCTCCAAATCCGAGCGCGAACGATCCAGGTTGGCCAATGCTTCGCGAATTCGCGAATCCACCGAAAAACCGGCGAATATGGGAAACGCCAATTGCACGCCAAGCGTGCCGGTGCGTGTATCGGCACCGATGCCATTGGTTACGCTGCTGCTCACCGCGCTGTTGGCGACCGTGGCAATCAGATCGAGAGTCGGTTTGTGGCCAGCACGCGCCCGTTCTACCTCTCGCGCCGCAATTTCGGTTGCTGCCTCCTGGATTCGCACGGTGTACGCATTTTTCTGCGCAGCCTCGACCCAATCGTCCATTTTAGAGGGCGCTGGCGGCGCCATCTTAAAACTTGAACGTAGTGGTGTTAATCCTTCGGGGAGCTTGCCTACGATTTGCTGCAGCGACTGTTTTCTCAACTCGAGCTCGTTCAGAGCGGCGATTTCCTGCGACACCGAAAGATCGAATCTCGCCTGCGCTTCGTTGGTATCCGTGATGGTGGTGGTGCCCACTTCAAAGTTACGCCTTGCCTGCGCCAGTTGTTCGGTGATGGCGGCTTTTTGCGCTCGGACAAACGCGAGACTGTTATCCGCGTTGAGGACATCGAAATAAGCCTGCGACACGCGTACCACCAGATCCTGGAAGGCCTGCGAAAATTGCGCCTCCGCCTGTGCAACCTGAAATTCCGCCTGCTCGAATTGCAGTGTATTTTGCGGTCGATAAAGGGGCTGCGTCATCGTGATCGTGTACACATTGCTGCTGAAATTGCGATTCACGGGGATGTTGCTGGTAGGGTTTCGCTGCAAAACCCTGTTGCCGCTGGCAAGCGATGTTCCAGTTAGGTTGACCGTAGGCAAAGTCAATGCACGGCCCTGCGGCAAACGCTCGCGGCCCGCAGCCAAGGCGAAGCGCGCCGAGGTATAGGTGGCGTCGTTGGCCGTGGCATCGCGAAACACCTGGAGCAGATCGGCGGCGTGGAGATTGGATGTCGGCAAAACGCCAAGCGGCGCGGCAAGCGCCAAAACGACAAAGCTTCTCATGAACGTCTCTTCTATTCGAGATTAGTAGACCGACATTGCCGGGTCGATTTGACGCGCCCATGCGTCGACACCGCCCGAAAGATTGTGGAGTTTGCCAAACCCACTGCGCTCCAGAAACAGCGCCACCTGCATACTGCGGCCACCATGATGGCATATCACGACTGTCTCGGCTTCGGGGTTCAAATTCGCCAATTGATCGGCGATATGGTTCATCGGGATATTGAGCGACTCAGCCAAACTGCAGATTTGAACCTCCCAGGGTTCGCGTACGTCCAGCAGGGTCGGTTGAGGGCGTGCTGGGTCCTGGAGCCAGTCGCGCAACTGCTGCGGCTGAATTTGACTAATAGTCATTATTAAACCCGGCCATTTTTAAAACCGAAAACGTGTCGGTTGCTGAGCGTTAACCAGGGGTGTCAAGCAGGTCTCGAATAGCTCGGTTTGACTGATCGATCCGGAGGAACTCTTGGTCAGAATACACGCGCGCATCACCGGTTCGTCACCAACGATGGCAAACAAACGGCCACCCGGTTTTACTTGGGCGAGTAAGTCCTCGGGAACAGTTGGCACCGATCCGGTCATCACCACGACATCGTAGGGCGCGTGTTTAACCCATCCACGGGCGCCATCGCCAATTTCCACGGTGGCATTATCTATCCCCGCTTGCGATAGATTGGTTTCCCCTAGCTTGGCCAGCACCGGGTTGATTTCCACGGAATAAATGCGCCCAGCCCGACGCGCCATCAGGGCGCACAGATAGCCCGAGCCAGTGCCCACCTCCAACACGTTTTCCGATTTCCCAAGCGCGAGTTCTTGCAGTATCCGAGCCTCCATCCTGGGTGCCCACATGCGTTCGCCTGGCGCCGCTCCCAAGGGGATCTCCAAATCGCTGAACGCAAGAGCTTGGTAGGCCAAGGGAACGAATTTTTCGCGGGGAACGATGTAGAGCAAATCAAGAATATTCTGATCCAGCACATCCCAGGTGCGGATCTGCTGTTCCACCATGTTAAAGCGTGCCTGCTCGATGTTGAGTGCTGTGGCCATGATTTGTATTGCGGACTGAACCACGAAAAGGGGATGCGATTCTAGCATCGCCCTACTAAAACTCGCCCGCGTAAAACGCTTCGTGGTCACTTTGCTTGCCATAGAGGTGGCGATGGGGTAAGTTTCACTCTGCAACGTAGGGGTCCTGCTGGGTTCACGTCCGGGAATCTAATTCGAGTTTGAGTTTTATTCTTTTGGTTTTATTTACGCGTGAATGTCCAGGGGTGAGAAACACCCTCCGAACCTGATGCGGGTAATGCCGCCGAAGGGAAGCGTTCGCGAAAGCCACGGCTCCCTTCGAAATTTGACAAAGGAGCTTTTTCTTATGGTGGCCAATCCGAAATTCCTGGCGGCAACGGCGCAAGTCGATGAAGCCGCGATCAAGCCGTTACCCAATTCCAAAAAAACCTACATTCAGGGCTCGCGCCCCGATCTGCGCGTCCCAATGCGCGAAATCTCGCAATCGGATACGCCCGCCTCGTTCGGTGCGGAAAAAAATCCACCGATTTTCGTCTATGACTGTTCCGGTCCTTACACCGATCCACAGGTAAAGATCGATATTCGCCAGGGATTGGCGGCCCTGCGCCAGCCCTGGATTGAGGAGCGTGGTGATACCGAGGTACTGCATTCGCCCAGCTCCAAATTCGGGCGCGAGCGTTTGAGCGACCCCAAATTGGCAGAGATGCGCTTTGGCTTGAAGCGCCAACCGCGCCGCGCCAAGACTGGGCTGAATGTGTCGCAGATGCATTACGCGCGAAAAGGTATCGTTACGCCGGAAATGGAGTACATCGCGATTCGCGAAAACATGGAGCGTCAGCGTTATTTGCAGTCCTTATTGGCCTCCGGACCGCAAGGGGAAAAACTGGCCAAATTGATGATGCGTCAACATCGTGGTGAGTCGTTTGGCGCGTCGATTCCTACGGAGATCACCCCCGATTTCGTGCGCAGCGAAGTGGCGCGTGGCCGAGCCATTATCCCGGCGAATATTAATCACCCCGAAGCCGAACCGATGATCATCGGCCGCAATTTCCTGGTCAAGATCAACGCCAATATTGGTAATTCTGCCGTGTCTTCGGGCATCGCCGAAGAGGTCGAAAAAATGACTTGGTCGATACGTTGGGGCGGCGACACGGTCATGGACCTTTCCACGGGTAAAAACATTCACGAAACCCGCGAATGGATCGTGCGCAATAGTCCAGTGCCAATCGGCACCGTGCCCATTTACCAAGCCCTGGAGAAGGTGGATGGCAAGGCCGAGGAGCTAACCTGGGAAATGTTCCGTGACACCTTGATCGAGCAAGCCGAGCAAGGCGTCGATTACTTCACCATTCACGCAGGTGTTTTGCTGCGTTACGTGCCCATGACCGCCAATCGTATGACGGGCATCGTGTCGCGTGGCGGCTCTATCTTGGCGAAGTGGTGCCTCGCGCATCACAAGGAAAATTTTCTCTACACGAATTTCGAAGAAATCTGCGAAATCATGAAGGCCTATGACGTGTCATTCTCGTTGGGCGATGGCCTGAGGCCGGGTTCGATTTGGGATGCCAACGACGAGGCGCAATTGGGTGAACTAAAAACCTTGGGTGAGCTCACGCAAGTTGCGTGGAAACACGATGTGCAAGTAATGATCGAAGGCCCAGGGCATGTGCCTATGCAGTTGATCAAAGAGAACATGGATCTGCAGTTGGAGCAATGTTACGAAGCGCCTTTTTATACCTTGGGGCCGCTGACCACTGATATCGCGCCGGGCTACGACCACATCACCTCCGCCATTGGCGCCGCGCAAATCGGCTGGTATGGCACCGCCATGCTTTGTTATGTGACGCCTAAGGAACATCTGGGTCTGCCGGATAAGAAGGACGTCAAGGACGGCATCATGGCTTACAAGATCGCCGCTCACGCTGCGGATCTGGCCAAAGGTCACCCTGGCGCGCAGATTCGCGACAACGCCTTATCCAAGGCGCGCTTCGAATTCCGTTGGGACGATCAATTCAATCTGGGTCTCGATCCCGATACCGCGAAAGACTTTCACGACGAGACGCTGCCTCAGCAAGGTGCCAAGGTGGCGCATTTCTGCTCCATGTGTGGCCCGCATTTCTGTTCCATGAAAATTACCCAGGACGTGCGCGACTATGCCGCCAGCCAAGGCTTGGATGAGCAGGCGGCTTTGAAGAAAGGCATGGAGGCAAAAGCGGTGGAGTTCGTCAAGAAAGGCGCGCAGATTTACAGCAAGGCGTAAAGATGTAGTTCTGATGTAGTTCTGATGTAGTTCGCGAATGCAGTTCGCCGCAAGTTAAAATGCGGCGAAATGGATCTTATTCTCCTCAAAGCCCTGATCATGGGCGTGGTCGAAGGGTTGACCGAATTTCTCCCGATATCGAGCACCGGCCACCTGATTCTGGCCGGTGATCTGCTTGGGTTTAACGACGAAAAAGCCAAAGTTTTCGAAGTCGTCATTCAGACTGGGGCAATGTTGGCTATTGTCTGGGAATACCGTGCACGTTTCATTAGCGTTGTTCGCGGGTTGTCGCATGATCGTATGGCGCAGCGCTTTTTTGCCAATATTTGTATCGCGTTTTTACCGGCGGCTTGCCTGGGGTTGGCCTTTGGCAGCCTGATTAAATCGCATTTGTTCAAGCCGGTGCCGGTGGCGTTGGCATTTATTGTTGGCGGAATCATCATCCTCATGGTCGAGCGTCGCCAACGCACTGTACAAATTCAATCTGTCGATGAAATGGATTGGCGCGACGCGCTCAAGGTGGGCTTCGCGCAGGCTTTTGCCTTGATTCCGGGCACCTCCCGCTCCGGCGCAACCATCATCGGCGGCATGTTATTTGGGCTATCGCGCCGCGCGGCGACCGAATTTTCTTTTTTCCTCGCGGTACCGACGTTGATGGCGGCTGGTGCCTACGATTTATGGAAACATCGCGCACTACTCAGCCCCGATGATTTGGGCATGTTCGCCGTGGGGTCGATCGCGGCATTTCTATCGGCGTTCGTCTGTGTACGGTGGCTGATTCGCTATGTCGCCAGCCACGATTTCACGCCGTTCGCTTGGTACAGGATCGCGTTTGGCACGCTGGTCATCATCACCGCCTACGCGGGGCTGGTCGACTGGACTTGAGCGCAACTAGCTCTGTACCCAGGGTAATCCTGCGAAGCGCCATCCCCCTCGTTTATTGCGGTGACCCTGTTCGTCTTTGTCGCCTTCGAAACCTTCGAGCACGTTGAAACATAGTGTGTAACCGGCTTGGGTCGCCGCGATCGCTGCATTGTGGGATCTCGCTCCGGAACGGCATAAAAATAATACGGGCGAGTCATCCTGCGGAGCTTCTGCCTTTAGGCGCTCGATGAAATTTTGGTTTCTTTCACCGTCGGGCCAGCTATTCCATTCGATGGTGATCGAGCCCGGTACATGACCTACCCAATCGAGCTCGGCCTGAGTACGTACGTCCACTAACTTGGCATTGGGGTCGGCTTGCAGCAGCGCACTGGCTTCCAACGGCGTTAATGCTCCCGCATAACTGAGTTTTTTTTCGGTCGCGCGTGTTTTGGCTTTGGCTAATATAGTTTTGATATCTTCCATTGGAATCTCTATGAATTGCTTGGGATGTTTATAAGAGTATTGATATTAACAATTCCTATCCAATCCCAATGCACTTTGTCGGTGCAGATTGCGGCGGTTGCGCATTAAATTGGTGCGAAAGTGGCCCCCTTGCCAAGGGACGGCCCTGTTATGGCACAATGAATACGCCAGATTTTCCCGCGTGGCATAAATTCTGCTCAGGGAATACCCATCTGCCGCGGTTTTTGTCGGCCTCCCCCGTAATTTCCGCTCAACCTATCCATAAATTCATCAAGGAGTGTTTCCCATGGCGATGTCCGCGAACGATGTGCTGAAAATGTTGCAAGACAAGGAGGTCAAGTTCGTCGACCTTCGTTTTACCGATACCCGCGGCAAGGAACAGCACGTGTCGGTCCCCGTCAAGCAGTTCACCATGGACAAATTCGAGAGTGGCCATGCCTTCGATGGTTCGTCGATCGCGGGATGGAAAGGCATTGAAGCCTCCGATATGTTGCTCATGCCCGATCCGGATTCCTCGCGCCTAGATCCATTTACCGACGAAACGGTATTGAACATTACCTGCGATGTGGTCGAGCCCTCGGATGGCAAAGGCTATGATCGTGACCCGAGAACCATAGCGAAGCGCGCGGAAGCGTTCCTCAAATCCTCAGGTCTTGGTGATACGGCCTATTTTGGACCGGAGCCCGAGTTCTTCATTTTCGATGGCGTGACGTGGAATGTTGACATGTCCGGTTCGTCCGTGAAGATCACTTCCGAAGAGGCGCCCTGGTCTAGCTCGATCGATTATGACGGTGGCAATACCGGCCACCGCGCACCGATTAAAGGTGGTTATTTCCCGGTGGCGCCGGCCGATTCCCTTCAGGATATTCGCAATGCTATGTCGCTCGCCTTGGAGCAACAGGGTGTCGAAGTCGAAGTACATCACCATGAGGTCGCCGCCCCTGGCCAATGCGAAATCGGCACACTCTTCAATAGTTTGGTGAAGCGCGCCGACTGGAACCAGATTCTGAAATACACGGTATGGAATGTCGCCCATTCCTATGGCAAAACGGCAACCTTCATGCCTAAGCCGGTGGTTGGCGATAACGGTTCGGGTATGCACGTGCATCAGTCCGTGTGGAAAGGTGGACAAAACTTGTTCGCTGGCAATGGCTACGCCGGCCTGTCGGATTTCGCGCTCTACTACATTGGCGGCATCATCAAACACGCCAAAGCATTGAACGCCATCACCAACCCAGGTACCAACTCCTACAAGCGGCTGGTTCCGGGATTCGAGGCGCCGATCAACCTTGCCTATTCCGCGCGCAATCGCTCGGCTTCCTGCCGCATACCGTACGTGTCCAATCCTAAAGGCCGCCGCGTTGAAATTCGTTTCCCCGACCCCACGGCGAACCCCTACTTGGCATTCGCAGCCATGTTGATGGCAGGCTTGGACGGCGTGCAGAACAAGATCCATCCTGGCGACCCCATTGATAAGAACCTGTACGATCTGCCGCCTTCACAGGCGAAGAAGGTGCCCAATGTCTGTTCTTCGCTCGATATGGCCTTGGAGCATTTGGACAAAGATCGTGGCTTCCTAACTAAAGGTGGCGTGTTCTCCGATGAGATGATCGATGCCTATATCGCGCTGAAAATGGAGGAGGTCACGCGCTTCCGCATGACTACCCATCCGGTCGAGTTCGACATGTATTACTCTTTGTAAACATTTGATTTTAATTAATTTATTTTGACATTCCGCCGTTTCCGAGAGCGCGAAACGGCGGTCCATGTACGGTCCAGCAAACGCGCAGGTGATCGGTGCGTAAACGGGCTGAGCAACCAAGATGCCAATAAGCCAGGACCGGGTAATTTGTCTGGCCCTTTTTCTATTTGTAATCAAGGCTCAATTCCCCTAGACTTAACGTCCCTTCGGAGGTGGGTTGGCCATGGTCCGACAATTGATTGTTGCTTGTGTGAGCTGTTGTGCCGCCACGGCATTGGCGCAATCGACCACTTATCGTTGCGTGGATGTCAACGGTCGCAGCACCTATACCAATATCCAGGAAGAGACCACCGGAAAGAAATGTTCGGTGGTCAGTCGCGAAGTGTCGGTGGTCCCTGCGGAACGCGTCGGGACGAGCGGCAATGCGATCGCGAAGCCTGCTGCCCCATTACCATCGACTGCGAGTCGAAACAACGATCGTCGCAAGATCCTCGAAGAAGAACTCAACGGCGAGCAAAAGCGCTTGGCGGAGGCACGCGTGAAATTGGCCGAGCAACAGGGAATCCGCACCGGCGACGAGAAAAATTTTCAGCGCGTTTTGGATCGTTTGAAGCCTTTCACCGATACGGTGGAGCAACACGAAAAAAATGTCGAACAACTGCGCCGGGAAATAAGCGGTATCCGTTAGCGTCCAGGGCAGCAATATTTTCCTGCGCTAGACCGGCGACGATTTCCGACCGAATCATGTCGGGAGCGATATGAATCTCTTGGACGGATCAAGAGCCGGCACCGCGATTGCGCCAGAGTATGCGGGGCTGGATCTCCTAGCGACCGCGGTCATCGTGCTAGATGCCGAATCGCAAGTGATCCATCTCAATCCCGCCGCGGAAAATTTGCTGGCCGTGAGCTTGCGCAATTTTCTAGGGCACCCACTTCGCGAAATTATTTCGGTAGGTCCGGCGCTCAAAATCTTGATCGATCAAACCTTGGCCGAATCGCGTGGTTTTGTCGACCAGGATCTGGTCATCGGCCGGCCTGGGCAGGAACCACAGCATCTCAATTGCATCGTAACGCCGGTCGAGACTCATACTGCCAGCCTGTTGATTGAGCTTCGCCCCATCGATCAACAATTGCGCATCGAGCGCGAAACCCAGCGGCAGTCCCAAGCCGAGGCCAATCGTTCCTTAATTCGCAACCTTGCGCACGAAATAAAGAACCCCTTGGGTGGGCTGCGCGGCTCCGCGCAGTTGCTTGAGCGCGAGCTGGATCGCGCCGAACTTCGCGAATATACCCAGGTAATCATCAAGGAGGCTGATCGTTTGCAGCTTTTGATGGATCGCTTGCTGACGCCAAACCGCCCTCCACAGTTCACCACGGTCAACATCCACGAGGTTTGCGAACGGGTGCGCAGTTTGATTCTGGCGGAATTTCCGGCAGGGATTGAAGTCGACCGGGACTACGACGTGAGCCTTCCGGAGCTACAGGGTGACCGTGAGCAACTGATTCAGGTGGTCTTAAACATCGCGCGCAACGCCGCTCAGGCCTTGTCAGATGGGCACGAGATTCGTGGCGAGAAAATTGAAGACGAGAGAGGTCGTAGTGCGGGCAAAAAAAATGCCAAAGGCGTCATCACGCTGAAGACTTGTGTGGCGCGCCACGTGATGCTGAAGAAGTATCAACATAAGCTGGCATTAGAATTGCAAGTCATGGATAACGGTCCGGGAATTCCGGACGAAATCCGCGAAAAGATGTTTTTTCCCCTGGTATCGGGGCGCGAGGGTGGCACCGGTCTGGGTTTGACGCTTGCACAAACGTTTATCCAGCACCATGGTGGTGCAATCGAGGCCGAGAGCGAACCGGGCAGAACATGTTTTCGCATTATTTTGCCGTTGTAAGCGGCGTAGTTCTTTAGGTTGTCCGAGGCAAGCTATTTGGTGTCTCGATAACCACGCGAGGTTTGGCCATGAAGCCAGTTTGGATCGTCGATGACGATCGCTCGATTCGATGGGTATTCGAGAAAGCACTCACGCGCGAAGGCATCGCCTTCAAGGCATTTTCCTCGGCTCAGGATGCATTAGACGAGTTGGAAATCGCCGCGCCCCAGGTTTTGGTTTCGGATATCCGCATGCCAGGACCTTCGGGCCTGGATCTGTTGCAAAACATCAAGAAGCGCCATCCCGCCCTGCCAGTCATCATCATGACGGCGTATTCGGATCTTGAATCGGCAGTGGCCGCTTTCCAGGGTGGGGCATTCGAGTATCTGCCCAAGCCGTTTGATGTTGATCAAGCGGTTGAATTAATCCGCCGCGCGATCGAGGAATCGATGCGCGAGGAACAGTCGGCCGAGTCCGTGGTTGCCGCACCGGATATGTTGGGGCAGGCACCGGCGATGCAGGAGGTATTTCGCGCCATAGGGCGCCTGGCGCAATCCTCGGCCACGGTGTTGATTACCGGAGAATCGGGCACCGGAAAAGAGTTGGTGGCGCGAGCCCTGCACCGTCACAGCCCCAGAGCAAATAATCCGTTTGTTGCGATTAACACTGCCGCCATGCCCAAGGATTTATTGGAATCAGAATTATTCGGGCATGAACGTGGCGCCTTTACCGGCGCGCAGGCAATGCGACGCGGCCGCTTTGAACAGGCCGAGGGTGGCACGCTGTTTCTCGACGAAATCGGCGATATGCCCGCTGAATTGCAAACGCGTTTATTGCGCGTGTTGTCTGATGGCACATTTTATCGCGTAGGTGGTCACCAGCCGATGCGCGCCAGTGTGCGCGTTATCGCCGCGACCCATCAGGATCTCGAGGCGCGCGCGCGCGAAGGCCTATTTCGGGAGGATCTTTTTCACCGTCTCAATGTGATTCGCCTGCGCCTACCCAGTTTGCGCGAACGGCGTGGGGATATTCCCCTTTTGGCGAAGCATTTCCTGGTGAAAAGCGCTGTGGAAACGGGTATGGAGCCCAAACGGATGTCGGAGGCCGCGATGAGCGAATTGTCCTCACAGGATTTCCCCGGCAACGTGCGTCAATTGGAAAATCTATGCCATTGGCTTACGGTGATGGCGCCCACGCAGGTGATCGAGATTGCCGATTTACCACCGGATTCGCGCGGTCAACTCGGACACAAAGTGGCCGCCGATTGGGTCGAAGCGCTTGGCCAGGAGGTGGAGGGCCTCTTGGCACGCGGTGACTCTTCCATCATGAATCAACTGGTGCGCGATTTCGAAAAAACCTTGATCTCCAAAGCGCTGGTGCGCACCGGTGGACGGCGCATCGAAGCAGCCAATATCCTAGGCATGGGACGCAACACCATTACGCGAAAAATCGCGGAGCTGGGGTTGGAGGATAAAGGCGAAGCGCTCGATCCCGCCGTGCCGGAAAAGTAATCCGGCGCAAAGAAATTATTGGCTGGAAATATCAGCAAACACGGGAGCGTGATCGGAGGGGCGTTCGAGTTTGCGTGGTTCGACGTCGATCACACAAGCGGTGCAACGTGTGGCCAGCGAAGTCGAGAGCAGAATATGGTCGATACGCACGCCCATCTTTCTGCGAAACGCCATCATGCGGTAATCCCACCAGGAAAACGATTTTTCGGCTTGTGGGAAAAGCCTAAAACTATCTTTAAATCCCAGTCCCAACAAACGTTGAAACGCTGCGCGTTCGGGTACGGTGCATAACACCTGATCTTTCCACGCAGCCGGGTCGTGTACATCTTCATCCGCCGGCGCGATGTTGTAATCGCCCAGTACCGCCAGGCCAGGATGCGCGGAAATCTCCTTGGCGAGCCATGCTTCAAAGGCCGCGAGCCAGCGCAATTTGTACTGATATTTATCCGAATCCACCGCTTGGCCATTGGGTACATAAGCGCAGACGATACGTGTGCCGAGAATGGTTGCGGCGATAACGCGTTTTTGTTCGTCATCGAAGCCAGGAATGCCAAGTTGCACAGCCGCCGGTTCTTCGCGCGAAACAATCGCGACACCGTTGTAAGTTTTTTGCCCGAAGAAGGCTACTTTGTATCCAGTCGCTTCGATTTCCGCGCGCGGAAATTTCGCATCCTCTGTTTTAGTTTCCTGGATACAGAGCACATCGGGCTGTTGCTTAGCCAACCAATCAAGCAGATGTGGCAGGCGTACTTTTAGGGAATTGACGTTCCAAGTGGCCAGGCGCATGAAATACTCTTTGTTATTGGAATTTATTCAGCGCGAATTTATTCAGCGCGAATTTATTCGGCGTGACTATGAAGGTCGCGTCGCGCCAATCAGCACGCGCTGTCGCGGGCGGCACGACCTTATCGACCCGCAGGCGCCTGATTGCCCTCGGGCGCACCAGGCGCTGCGGTGGCGCCAGGGGTTGCCTCCGCACCCGGAGCAGGCGCTTCAGCCGGCGGCTTCGCGGCAGGTTTGGCCGCAGGTTTTACCGCAGGCAAGGCCGGTGGATTCCCAGTGAAGGAGGATGTTCTGGGATAACCCGCGGAGTCCAAAATATTGTTGTAGGCGGTCTCCTCATAACCTTTCTCCGATTGGCGACCCACCAGCAATACCGGGACGCGGGTATCGCCGGTCATTTTTTTCAGCGACTCGATGCCGGCCTCGTCGGCGACGCTCACCTCGCGAAACGGAACACCGCGTTTATTCAACAGTGCCCGAGCCTCATTGCAACCTCGCGGGCATTGCGTAGAGGTATACAGCGTGACTGGAAAATTATCGACCGCCTGGCGTACCGCGAACGGCATTTGCGGATTCGAATCGGCGGGGCCGCCGCTAGGAGTCAACCGTCGCTGCTGCACACTCTTGGCGGCGTCCTTAGGTGGCGGTTCCTGCGTGTAATTGATCTTGCCATTTTTATCCACCCATCGATATAGCTGCTGGGCGTCGGCATGAATCGCTACCATTGCCGCGACGCAAAGCGCGATAGGGGCTATCAAACGCGTACGCATCGAAGTCTCCTTTGGCCTAGGCAAGCTTGCCGCGCCCGCCTTTATTTTTACGCGGCGATCATACCATTGTGTCGCAGTAGGGCGTCCACGCTGGGAGCACGCCCTCTAAACGCAGTGAACGAATCAATCGCTGGCCGGCTGCCGCCAACGGCGAGTATCTCCGCGAGGAATCGGGAACCCGTCACCGCATCGAGAACGCCGCCATCGTTGCCCGCTTTCTTGCCCGACTCTTCGAACGCGCTGTAGGCGTCGGCGGAAAGCACCTCCGCCCATTTATAGCTGTAGTACCCGGCGGCGTAGCCGGCGCCCGCAAAAATGTGGGAGAAGCTATTGGCCATGCGGTTGTAATCGGGCGGGAAGGCCACCGCCACCCCTTGGCGTACTTCGTCGATCAACTGCTGCACCGACTTCGCCCCCTCAGGATCGAACTCGCAGTGCAATCGCATGTCGAACAACGAATACTCCAATTGCCGAACCGTTTGCATGCCTGCCTGAAAATTTTTCGCCGCCAACATTTTTTCGTATAGGGCGCGTGGCAGCGGTTCGCCAGTGTCGACATGCGCGGTCATGTGCCGGAGCACTTCCCACTCCCAGCAGAAATTTTCCATGAATTGCGAGGGCAATTCGACCGCATCCCATTCCACGCCGCGAATGCCCGATACGCCCAGGTAATCGACGCGCGTCAGCAGATGGTGCAAGCCGTGGCCGAATTCGTGAAACAAGGTAGTGACTTCATCATGCGTGAGTAAGGCAGGTTTGTTGCCCACTGGGGGCGAGAAATTGCAGATGAGGTAGGCCACTGGGGCCTGCACACCATTTTCGGTCTTGCGACGGGTGATCGCCTCGTCCATCCAGGCGCCGCCACGTTTGGTTTCACGCGCATGCGGGTCGAGATAAAACTGCCCAACTAATCCGCCTTGCGCATCCACTATGCGGAAAAACCGTACCGCGCCGTCCCACGTTTGCGCTTGGTCGGGCAGTACGCGAATGCCATAGAGGCGCTCAACCACACGAAACATGCCTTGCAGCACTTTATCCTCCGGAAAATATTGCTTTACCTCCTGATCGGAAAATGAATAGCGCTTGGCGCGCAGCTTCTCGGATACATACGCCAAATCCCAGGCATTGAGGCGATCAAGCTGCAATTCATCGTGCGCGAAAGCCTCAAGTGCCATCATGTCTTTGCGTGCGTAGGGCAATGCTTTTTTCGCCAGATCGCCAAGAAACCCAAGCACCTCGGCGGGTTTTTGCGCCATTTTGGTGGCCAATGAAACTTCGGCGTAGTTGTTAAAACCCAGCAAACGCGCCGACTCGCGGCGCAATTTGAGAATCCGCATGATTAACGGCGTGTTGTCGCGTTTTGCCGTTTCGCCATCGGTGTTGTTGCTTGCGGACTTATCCGCCGACGCGGTGTCAAATTCGCTGGCTCGGGTGACATAGGCGCGATACAGCGTCTCGCGCAACGCGCGGTTCTCGGCATACTGCATCACCGGGATGTAGCAGGGCGCTTTGAGGTTGAGTTTCCACCCCGTTAGACCGTCTTTTTGCGCGGCTTCTTTGGCGGCCTCAACGGTATCGGCGGGCACACCTTTGAGTTCGGCTGCGTCTTCTACAACAAGGGTAAAGGCATTGGTGGCATCCAACACGTTGTTGGAAAACTGCGTGCATACGCGGGCCAGTTCCTCCTGCAAATCGGCAAAGCGTTTCTTCTCGATTTCGGGCAACTCGGCGCCCGAGAGTCGAAAATCGCGCAATTCGTTGTCGATGATTTTCTTCTGCGCGGGTTCCAGGCCTGCAAACTCAGGGGAAGCCTTGAGCGCCTTGTATTTGTCAAACAGCGCCAGGTTCTGCCCAAGCTCGGTGTAGTACTGCACGATCTTGGGTTGATTGGCTTCATAGGCGGCGCGCATTTCGGGCGAATCGAGTACCCCGTGAAGATGCGCAACGGCACCCCAGGCGCGACCCAAACGCTCATTGGCATCCTCCAGAGGTTTCACCAGATTCGGCCAGGTGGCGGCGGTTCCAGATTCAGTGAGCTTCACTATGAGTGCACGATTCTCGGCGAGCAAGCAATCAACCGCGGGCTCAATATGCTCAGTGGCGATTGAGCCGTATCGAGGAAGACCTGAAAAGTCCAACAATGGATTGGAGATACGAGTATTAGCGTTCATTGACAAATCATTCCAATTTAATTATGGGATAGTGCTAACTCTGCGGCGCGAACTGTGTTCTCAAGCAGTAAGGCGATAGTCATGGGGCCCACCCCTCCCGGAACCGGGGTAATACAAGCAACCTTGCCAATCATTGCGGCGTAATCGACATCGCCGCACAACTTACCCGCGTTCGGGCCATCTGGAATTCTATTGATACCGACATCGATTACCGCAGCGCCCGGTTTGACCATAGCGGCGGTGATCATGCGCGCTTTGCCAACCGCTGCCACCACGATATCGGCTTGGCGGATGATCGCGCCCAAATCCGGCGTTCTGGAGTGACATATGGTGACGGTGGCATGCTTTTCCAAGAGCAGCAGTGCCACGGGTTTGCCCACGATATTGCTGCGACCGACCACCACCGCGTGTTTGCCGGCAATTTCGACCCCGGCATGCGCGAGCAAGCGCATCACGCCGGCAGGCGTACACGGGACAAAGCGAGCGTTGCCGGTAGCGAGCAGTCCGGCGTTTTCCGGGTGGAAGCCATCCGCGTCTTTGGCAGCGGAAATGGCCTTGATAATCGCGTCCGCCGAAATGTGTTTTGGCACCGGCAACTGCACCAGAATGCCGTGGACTTTCGGATCGTTATTGAGTTGCAGAACCAGCGCGAGCAACTCATCTTGGCTGGTACTGGCGGGAAGCGTGTGTTGAAACGAAGCAATGCCCGCTTCTTCGCAGGCCTTCGATTTATTGCGCACGTAGACCTGCGAGGCAGGGTCTTCGCCCACCAGCACGACCGCAAGGCCGGGTCGATTGCCGCTCGCGGTAAGGGCCGCCACTCTAGTCGTCAATTCCGCGCGGATAGTACGCGCCAGCGCCGCACCATCGATGATTTTTGTATCCATGAATTTCGCTTGAACAAAGTTGACATTATCCGCGAACATAGTGCCGACGGATATGTACCGCAGCATGTCATTGCAGCATTTCTTCATTGGCTAGTAAGGAGATTCCATGATCGACCAAAAATTGGCGGATGCGCGCCGCAAAACCAACCCGCTATTCAATGATCGCAAATTGAAGTTGGGCACTTTTTGTTCCAACCTCGATTACGGCGCGGCGATGTCAACGATTGACGGGACGCTGCGCATCAGTTGGCCCAATACCCTGGCGTTGGCGAAAATCGCCAATGAAATGGACTTCGAAGCCATTGTGCCGGTGGGGCGTTGGCGGGGCTTTGGCGGCAAGACCAATTTCAACGGTCCGGGGTTTGAGACCTATGCCTGGGCCGCGGGTATCGGCGCCTCAATCGATAAATCGTGCGTGTTTGCCACTTCGCATGTGCCGACGGTTCACCCCGTGATGGCGGCCAAGCAGGCGCAGGTCATCGATCACATCACCAACGGGCGCTTCGCGCTGAATATCGTTACCGGCTGGCACAGCTCGGAAATCGAAATGTTTGGCGCGCCGCTGCGCGAACACGATGAGCGCTACGACATGGCTGCCGAATGGCTGGAGGTCATCAAACGCTTGTGGACCGAGGAAGAAGAGTTCGATCACTCGGGCAAGTACTACCAGATCAAAAAAGGCTACTTGATGCCCAAGCCTATCCAACAACCGTTTCCGGCCATCATGAACGCGGGCGGTTCGGAAAAAGGCCGGCACTACTGCGCCAAATTTTGCGATATCGCCTTTGTCGGCTTGGCATCCCATCGACTAGAAGATGCCAAGGCGCAGGTGGATGCTTATCGCAAACTGGCCCGCGAGTTATACGGCCGCGACATTCAGGTGTGGACCAATACCTACGTGGTGCAGGGCGAAACCGAAAAGGAGGCCAACGACCTGCTACACGAATACATCGATGAAAAAGGCGATTGGGAGGCGGCCGAAAATCTAGTGGAAACCATGGGCTTGAATGCGCTCACCTTTCCGCCTGGCGTGTTGCAGGATCTCAAACGCCACTTCGTTGGCGGTTGGGCGGGCTACCCGATTGTCGGTACCAAGGAACAAATCGTCGAGCAGATGAAAACGCTATCGGATTTCGTCGGCCTGGACGGCATCCTGCTCACCTGGCCGCGTTACGAGTCGGGAATGCGCGAGTTTCAACAAAAAACCATGCCACTGGTCATTCAGGCGGGATTGCGTTGACTACAGGATCTGGCAGACATCCTCGAATTTGAATCGAGGATGGCGCTTCATCACCTTGGTCGCGTCGCCATAACCGATGCCGCAAATAAAATTTGTTTTCACCTCGGTGCCGGCAAAGAACTCCGCGTCGGCCTTGGCGGCATCGAAACCCGACATTGGGCCTACATCCAGGCCCAGGGCGCGCGCGGCGAGCATCAGGTAGGCGCCCTGCAGGGTGCTATTGCGAAAAGCGGTTTCCAGAGCCAGCGCTTCGCTGCTGGTGAACCAGGGCTTTGCATCGACATGCGGGAACAAAAACTTCATATGGTCGTAAAAGTGCGTGTCGTAACCCAGAATCGCGACCACGGGCGCAGTCAAGGTCTTAACCAGGTTACCTTTGGATAATGCCGGTTTTAGTCGCTCCTTGGCCTCTGCGCTACGCAAAAATTTGAGTCGTAGCGGCGAGCAATTGGCGCTGGTAGGCCCCATTTTCATGGCATCGAACAAGGCGCGTAGTGTTTCGTCGGAAACCGGCTTTTCCTGCCAGCCATTGTGCGAACGTGCTTCGCGCAACAGCAAATCCAGCGCATTCTCGTCAAGTTTCGCAACGCGAATACGCATCTCAAGAATTGCTTGTTGCGCCTTCAAATCTTCGTTGTCCATGAGAAAATCCAAAATAAGTATTGTGTTGAAGAATCGCGCGGTTGCGCGTTTTGCATTTGGATTTTATAGTGACAGCATTGCCCTGCGGTACCGGTGCGCGGTAACACTTGATCTTCGGTGATCCCGAAGTCACGCCAAGCACTAACCACCCCATCAATCAACATGCCCGGCGAGTGCTCAAAAGGCGCGACCCGTAGTAGGAGGCAAGATGTCTGCAATGCCCGATTTTCAAGCGGCCAACGACCCGGATGCGTTGGAAACCCAAGAATGGCTGGACGCGCTGGAAGGCGTCATTGAGCGCGAAGGCCCGGAGCGCGCCCACTTTCTTCTCGAATCCCTGATCGACACGGCGCGGCGCTCAGGCACCTATTTGCCGTTCTCTGCGACTACCGCGTATATCAACTCCATTCCGCCACATCTCGAGGAACGCTCGCCCGGTGACGCTGCGATCGAAGAGCGTATCCGTTCCTTTACGCGTTGGAATGCTCTGGCCATGGTGGCCAAAGCCAATAAAGCCGAGGGCGATCTGGGTGGCCATATCGCCAGCTTCGCCTCAGTGGGTACGCTTTTCGGCGTTGGCTTCAATCATTTCTGGCATGCCCCAAGCGAAGGCCATGGTGGGGATCTGATTTATTTCCAGGGCCATTCGGCGCCGGGCGTGTATGCGCGTGCGTACCTCGAAGGGCGCTTATCCGAGGAGCAACTACTTAATTTCCGGCGTGAGGTCGAGGGCAAGGGTATTTCGTCTTATCCGCACCCCTGGCTGATGCCCGATTTCTGGCAATTCCCCACGGTATCGATGGGTTTGGGACCACTACAGGCAATTTATCAAGCGCGTTTTCTCAAGTACCTGCATGCACGCGGCCTGGCCGACACCGCCAATCGCAAAGTCTGGGTGTTTTGCGGCGACGGCGAAATGGACGAACCCGAATCCTTGGGCGCCATAGGTCTCGCGGTGCGGGAGAAGTTGGACAACTTGGTGTTCGTGGTCAATTGCAACCTGCAGCGCCTGGATGGCCCGGTGCGCGGCAATGGCAAGATCATTCAGGAGCTGGAAGGCGAGTTTCGCGGCACCGGCTGGAATGTCATCAAGCTTATCTGGGGCGGTTATTGGGATGCGCTGATCGCCCGCGACAAGGATGGCGTGCTGCTCAAAGTGATGCAGGAAACGGTCGACGGCGAGTACCAGAATTTCAAAGCCAACGACGGTGAGTTCGTGCGTAAGAACTTTTTTGGCAAACACCCCAAGCTTCTAGAGATGGTGTCGCGCATGACCGATGAGGATATCTGGCGCTTAAATCGTGGTGGTCACGATCCACACAAGATCTATGCGGCCTATGCGGCGGCGATGAAGCACAAGGGTCAACCCACGGTGATCCTCGCCAAGACCATCAAGGGGTACGGTTTGGGCAAACAGGGGCAGGCGCAGAACCCGACCCACCAATTGAAAAAACTCGATATCCAAACGATTCGTGAATTCCGCGATCGTTTCAACGTCCCGATCCCCGACGATCAACTGGAGAATCTGCCGTTCTACAAGCCCGCCGATGACGATCCGGTGATGGTCTACCTGCATGCGCAGCGCAAAGCGCTGGGCGGCTATCTGCCGCAACGCCGCCGCAAGGCCGATGTCATGCCCGAGGTGCCGCCATTGTCGGCCTTTGATGCGGTGTTGAAATCGACCGACCGGGAACTCTCCACCACCATGGCGTTTGTGCGTATCTTGACCGCCTTGGTGCGCGACAAGAGTATTGGAAAACATATTGTTCCCATCGTGCCCGACGAAGCGCGCACCTTTGGCATGGAAGGCATGTTCCGGCAGTTGGGGATTTATTCTTCCGAAGGGCAGAAGTACACCCCGGTGGATAAAGACCAGGTGATGTATTACCGCGAAGACAAAGCTGGCCAGATCCTCGAAGAAGGCATTAACGAGGCCGGTGCGTTCTCCTCTTGGCTTGCGGCCGCCACCTCCTACAGCACCAACAATCTGGCGATGGTGCCGTTTTATATTTTCTATTCGATGTTTGGCATGCAGCGCATTGGCGATCTGGCCTGGGCAGCGGGCGATTTGCGCGCACGTGGATTTTTATTAGGCGCGACCGCCGGGCGCACCACCTTGAATGGCGAAGGACTGCAACACGAAGACGGCCACTCGCAGGTGATGGCCGCGTTGATCCCCAATTGTGTTTCCTATGACCCGACATTCGGCTATGAGCTCGCCGTCATCATTCACGATGGCTTGCGCCGTATGATAGGTAATCAAGAGGATGTGTACTACTACATCACCGTAATGAACGAAAACTACCTGCACCCGGGCTTACCCGACGCGGCAGATAAAAATGCAGCCGCTGGCATCCTCAAGGGTATGTATCTGTTACGCGAAGGGGCGAAGAAAAAACATCGCGTGCAGTTGTTAGGCTCGGGCACCATCCTTCGCGAAGTGATCGCTGCGGCAGATCTGCTTGCCGAGGATTGGGATATTGGCGCCGATATCTGGAGCGCCACCAGCTTCAATGAATTGCGCCGCGAGGGGCTGGACTGCGAACGCTGGAACCTATTGCATCCGACCGAAGCGCCGCGTATTTCCTACGTTGAACAATGTTTGAAGAATAGCGCCGGCCCGGTGATTGCCTCCACCGACTATGTGAAGAGTTTCGCCGACCAGATCCGCGTGTTCATGCCCAAAGGGCGCGACTACCGGGTGCTGGGTACCGACGGGTTTGGGCGCTCCGATACACGTGAGCGGCTGCGTTACCACTTCGAGGTCAACCGGCATTGGGTGGTGGTCTCGGCATTGAAAGCCTTGGCCGACGAGGGTGCGATCAAGCCGCAAAAGGTGGCCGATGCGATCAAGAAGTACGCCATCGACGTCTCCAAACCCAATCCATTGACGGTTTGAGCCCAAGGACGCCATGAAAGAAATTCACTTACCCGATATCGGCGATTTCAAAGACGTCGATGTCAGCGAAATACTGGTTGCACTCGGTGATTCGGTTACGGCCGAGCAGTCGCTGATTACCGTTGAATCCGATAAAGCAAGCATGGAAATTCCCTCCCCCACGGCGGGGGTGGTGCGCGAGTTGCGCGTCAAGGTGGGAGACAAGGTCAAGAAGGGCAGCTTGATTTTGTTGATCGAGGAATCCGGAGCGCCTGTGACGCAAGCGGCGCCGGCCGCCACGGTCGCGCCGAGTAAGGTATCGGCGCCTGCTGCCGCACCATCAACGGCCCCATCCGCTGCCGCAACCACGGTTTCCACACCTGTTGCAACACAAACCATCCCGCGTGCCGAACCGGTTCCCTACCAACCCGATACGCGCCCCGCCGGTTTCAAAGCACATGCCAGCCCTTCAGTGCGCAAATTCGCGCGGGAATTGGGCGTGGATTTATCCAAGGTGAACGGTACTGGACCCAAGGGACGTATTCAACAAATCGATGTGCAGGCCTTCGTTAAGGGCGTCATGGCCGGCACGCCAGCAACCGGCGCGGGTTCGGGCAGTGGTTCGGGCCTTCATATCATTCCCTGGCCGGATGTCGATTTCGCCAAGTTTGGACCCATCGAACCCAAGCCCCTGTCGCGCATTAAGAAGCTCACCGGAGCCAACTTGCATCGCAATTGGGTGTCGATGCCGCATGTCACGCAGTTTGATGAAGCCGATATCACTGAGTTGGAGGCGTTTCGCAAGGCCAATACTGCCGAGACCGAGAAACAGGGATTCAAGCTCACCATGTTGGCGTTTCTAATCAAGGCAAGCGTTACGGCGCTGCGTCAGCAACCCGAGTTCAATGCTTCACTCGATAAAAGCGGCGAGAACCTGATCTACAAACGCTATTTTCATATTGGTGTGGCGGTGGATACGCCGGATGGCTTGGTGGTGCCGGTGATACGCGATGCCGATCGCAAGGGTGTGTTCGACTTGGCACGCGAATTGGGCGAAGTCTCCAAGTTGGCACGTGACAAGAAACTGAAGCCTGGTGATATGCAAGGCGGCAGCTTTTCCATATCCAGTCTGGGTGGCGTTGGTGGGACGGCATTCACGCCCATCATCAATGCGCCCGAGGTGGCGATCCTTGGCGTATCGCGCTCGGTGATGAAATCGGTGTGGAACGGCAAGGAATTTACGCCGCGCCTGATGTTGCCATTGTCCTTATCCTACGATCATCGCGTCATTGATGGCGTGGCCGGGGCGCGCTTCACGTCGAATCTGGCTGCGGTGCTGGCCGACATTCGCCGCTCCGTGCTGTAGAGCGGCGCAATCATCATGGCCAGCATAGAACTCAAAGTACCGGATATTGGCGATTTTAAAAATGTGGATATCGCCGAGGTGTTGATTAAACCCGGTGACAGCGTGGCGCTCGAGCAGTCGTTAATCACCATCGAAACCGATAAAGCGTCGATGGAGATTCCTGCCTCCCACGCTGGGGTGGTCAAAGAGGTGCGCGTCAAGGTGGGCGACAAGGTATCGATGGGTTCGGTCCTTGCGATCGCTGAAGTCGGCGAAGTTGCCAGTGCCGCGGCGGCACCGCCACCCAAGGCCGCACCGGCGCCTGCTGTGACTGCGGCGGCGGCCCCAAATGCGACGCCCGCGCCGGCGACGAATACCGCTGTGGCGCCGGCACCGGCGGTTCCAGCCTATACCGGCACGGTTGACATAAATTGTGAAATGTTGGTTCTTGGATCTGGGCCTGGCGGATATTCCGCGGCATTTCGTAGTGCAGATTTGGGATTGAATACGGTATTGGTCGAGCGTTATCCGACCCTAGGAGGGGTTTGCCTCAATGTCGGTTGCATCCCTTCCAAGGCGCTCCTGCATACCGCGCGTGTGGTGGATGACGCCATGAGTTTTGCCGCGCACGGCATCGTGTTTGAGGCGCCCAAGATTGACCTCGCGAAACTCAGGGAATCCAAATCGCAAGTGGTGGGCAAGCTCACCGGAGGCTTGGCCTCGATGGCGAAAATGCGCAAGGTCAATGTGCTAACCGGCCTTGGCCAGTTTCTTGGCCCGAATCATGTTGCGGTGGAAACTGCGGCGGGGCGCAAAGTGGTGGCGTTCAAATCCGCCATCATTGCGGCGGGTTCGCAAGCGGCTAAGCTGCCGTTTCTCCCCGATGACCCGCGTATCGTTGATTCGACCGGCGCGCTGGAACTGCGCTCGCTGCCAAAGAGACTGCTGATTATCGGTGGCGGCATCATCGGCCTGGAAATGGGCACGGTGTATTCGACGCTGGGCGCACGTCTGGATGTGGTGGAGATGCTCGATGCCTTGATGACTGGCGCCGATCGGG
>JBJXEY010000317.1:0-34592 GCA_046153355.1 Burkholderiales bacterium | reverse complement strand
TGCAAGCCGGCAGCACGCAAAAGAAGATGGCGGTCGCGGCGGGAAAGGGCGCCATTGCCACCCTAAGGATGGTCCTCACGGTAGCCATTGGGCTAGCCGCAGGTTTTGGCTTGCTGGTGGGTGCCAGCATGTGGTGGGCGTCGTCACGTGTCATGGATACGAAAGAGGACGAGAAAGCCAAGGACAGGATCATCATCGAAGAGTATTACCGTAAGCATGGAGTGAGGCCTGGAAGCAGAATTGAAGCGGAAATGCTGGAGGCGGCGAATCAGCGCGCTGAAATCGAACGGCGCGAGGCCGAGAACGAAGTGAGACGAAAAGAGGAAGCACAGCAAAGATTTGTCGAGGAATCCCGGCGGGTTGGCGATGAAGTGTCGAGGCGGATGCGCGACGACGAGGAAAGAATCGCAGGCGAGAAGCGAGCCCAAGAGGAGAGAAAAAGATACGAGGAGGAACGACGCGAAGAAGCAGAGCGTCGACGTATCGAGTACGAAAGACGAAAACTAGGTCTCCCGTCACGGCCGTTATGATGGGTACACCGGCCGGGGGCGTCAAACGTTCGCACTGGGTGCCGCTTCTGGCCCTAATCTGGGTTTTGCTGGTTGCCTGCGGAGAAAAATTCGAGGAAAAAGACTTCATTGGCAAGTGGAGATCGTCCAAATTGACCACCCCGATTTATCTTCACGCCAATGGATCCTGGGAGATCAAAACGGATGACGGAGCAGTATTGCAGTTTGGCGTTTGGCGCATCAAAGACAAGAGCATCGTGTGGACTTACAAGGTCGACGCTAGGGTAGGACATGACGGGGACCCGATATTGTCCTCGACGCCGCGTGAGTTTAGCGTCAGGGAAAATGACGGCGCCATCACCACGTTTGTAAAACTCGATTAGGCGAGCGAAATTCGCCGCGCGCGAAGATTGGTCCAAAAGGCGCATGAATCACTACGAAGCACTTGAGGTGAGCCGCACCGCCAGCCAAGCGGTAATCCGGGCCGCCTATAGAAGTTTGATGCAGCATTATCACCCCGACAAAAATCCCGACAATAAGGCGGCTGGTGATCGGGCGGCTCTCATCGTGCAGGCTTACGAGGTGCTGTCGGACGATGCGAAACGCGCCGCCTACGACCTGCAATTGGCGCCGCAGTCAACCGACAATGCGCAAAGCAGGGTGGTTGCGCCGAGGGAGTTCGTTCGTCAATCGCATCTCGATTATTCGCGTGCACGCTCGGCCGAAAAAAGCTATGGCTGGATAGGGTGGTTGTTGATCGCCTTGATCCTTGTTGTCGGAATCACCCTGTTTGCGTTCCGGAAAAAACCACCCTTGCCGGAAATCGAGTTGAGCGAAATTCGATTGTCCGTCGAAGGGGGGCAATTGAGTCATCAGCAAATGGTGGAAAAACTGACCCGTCAAGAGGAACTATTGAAGGCCCACCCGCATTTGATGGCTGCCGAACGGCAAAAAGGCGAGGCTGATCGAATCCTCCCCAATTTACTGTTGGAGCTGAAATTCGATTTGAAGTTTGAGGTGAGCGAAACGGCGTTTGTTCAACCAGTGTTGCGTATACCGGTACTGGGCGCGAAGGTGGGCAGTTTCGACGCGAAAAAAATGATCGCAAAGTTACAAGGTGATAAAGAATTGATTCGCAGCAAGATCGCGACGTCGGTGGCCAAAATTGGTCGTGAAGACTTGATTAGAAATAACGGCGCCCTGCTGCAGGAGACGATTCTGAACGTGATCGGCGAGGTCACGGGCACCAGCAGATTCGAAAATTTCCCGCCGACCATTGCGGAAAACCCCAGTCGTTACGGGGTGGTAGAAATAATCCTTCCAAAATCGTTTTCCGTGTCGAACGATTGATTTTCATTTTGCACCTTGAAATTCACCGCGCCGACCGTAACATCGCCCTACATTTCGTGACAGGGTATACGAAAGGAAGACGATGAATTCTACGGTCACGACAGAGCCGGGCGGAATATCACAATCCTCAATGTCGCAAACCAGTTCGACACATCAGTTTCATTTTGTCGGCGAGGGCGGTGAGTATTTTCGTATTTGGATAGTCAACATTCTCCTCACCATCGTGACCGTGGGGCTCTACTCTGCCTGGGCCAAGGTGCGGCGTCTGCGCTATTTTCATGGCAGCACGCGATTGAACGATGTCCCGTTTCAATACACCGGCGAACCCATGGCGATCCTCAAGGGGCGGCTGATCGTCTATGGCGCGTTGGGTATCTATGCCATGCTTGGAGAGTTGGTGCCTCTGGCCCAGCCCGTCATGATTTTGATTTTCGCTGGATTGGTACCCTGGCTGATCGTCAAGGCGTTGCGCTTCGCGGCGCGAAACTCGCAGTTTCTTGGGCTTCGTTTCGCCTTCAGAGGTGACTATGGCGAAGCGCTGCGCGTATTTATTCTCTGGCCAATATTGCTGATATTTACCCTGGGGTTGATCTACCCCTACATTCAAGCGCGCCAAAAGACCTTTGTGGTGGGCAATCACCAGTTTGGCACGGCGAAATTTTCGCTCCTCGCCACGCCGCGGCAGTTTTATGCGATCTATGCCAGAGTTTTGCTCGCGTTTCTTCTCTTGTTTTTTGTGGTGGGATTGATATTTGGATTGATGGGCGGCCGAGTGCCCAAATTGGCGCCGGGCGCGGGATTGATGTTTGGCGTCATCGCGGGAATCGGGTTCTATGCGGCGATTCTCGTGGCATTCGCTTACCTTCGCGCCAAAATTACCAATCTGGTGTTCAACCACACCGTGCTCGGGGCGCACCGCTTCGAATCCAGTTTGGAATTCGGCCCTTTATTGTGGATCTACCTCTCAAATTTGGTGCTGATCATGGTGACACTTGGACTGTTCATGCCCTGGGCACGTGTGCGCGCGGCGCGGTATCACGCTGACAATACGCGTTTGCTTCTCGATGGCAGCCTCGACGATTTTGTCGCCCGCGAAACCCAATCGGTCGCGGCCGCGGGCGGCGAGTTCGCCGACGCGTTGGATATCGACCTTAGCTTGTGAACGGTGCCGCGCCTCGGGAGATACTAGCCCATTATTATGATGGAAGTAGCTCAAAACGCCACGCTGTTAGGGTATCGCTTAATACAAATCTTCTCAATATTCGTGGGGAATCAGTAGATATATCGGTTGCGGTGAACGATCTTCGCATCGAACCGCGCTTGGCTGGCATCCCGCGCATGGTGGCAATTCCTAACGCGGGCCAGTTGGAAATCGCCGATCACGCCGCCTTCGATGAGGTATTCGCTGGCGTGGAAAGTCGTGCTTTGGATGCCAAGGTTTGGTCGCTGGAGAATCGCTGGGGCATTGCGCTGGGGGCGCTTGCCGCAACCATCCTGATAGTTTTGGCCGTGGTGCAATACGGGTTGCCCTGGGCCGCGCGCGAAATTGCGACGCGCCTGCCGCCGGCAAGCGAGAAGTCCCTGGGCGAACGCACCTTGCAAACGTTGGATCAAACCCTGCTCGCGCCATCGATGGTCGATGGCGGACGCATCACGCGCTTACGCGAGCGGTTTGCCGCGATGACCGTCAACCTGAACGATGGATTTCAATACCGTTTGGAAATTCGTGCTGCGCCAGGGGTCGGCCCCAATGCCTTTGCCCTGCCAGGTGGCATCATCGTATTCACCGATGAGTTAATCCTTCTGGCCAAAAGCGATGCGGAACTTGCCGCGGTACTGGCGCACGAAATCGGCCACGTGCGCGGGCGGCATACCATGCGGCACACCATTCAGAATTCGGTCACCACTCTGTTAATTGCCGCGCTCACCGGGGATTTGCTCAACGCCTCCTCGTGGGCGGCGACGCTACCTGCATTCACCCTGCAAGCCAAATATTCGCGCGATTTCGAGCGCGAAGCGGATCGGTTCGCGATTGATATGCTTCGTTCGCAAGGTATTGCCCCGTCGAATCTGGGGACTATCTTACGCAGCATGGAGGCGTGGGCGAAATCCAAAGGCGGCGGCGCGCGTATTCCCGACTGGCTCTCGACTCACCCCTCCACGGAAGAACGCGAGGCCGCGTCGCAGGAGCAATGATCGCGGCGTGAAGTGGGTGAGAGATTGCCTGCTATCGCGCAGCCTCTTCGAGCTTGATATTGCCTGCCTTGATCGCCGCACCCCACTTGGCGTGTTCGCTGCGCACGAAGGTTGCGGCCGCTTCGGGCGTTGGATTGGGGTCGGCTTCCACACCCATGCCCAGCAAGGTCTTCTGGATATCGGGTTTGCGAAGTATGCTGACCACTTCCTTATTCCACCGGGCGACGACTTCTGGCGGCGTGCCGGCCGTGGTGAATAGCCCCAGCCAACCGCTGGCGACAAACCCCGGCACACCTGCTTCGGCCACGGTAGGAATGTCCGGCGCCGCGGCGGTTCGCCTGGCATCCACCACGGCAAGAATGCGGATCTTTCCGGCAAGGTGGTGGGGCCTCAACGTAGTGAGATCGGATATGGTCGCCGGTACCTCGTTGGCGACAACGGCCATTGTCGAGGGCGCGGTGCCTTTGTAGGGAACCGCAAGCATATCGATGCCGGTGCGTTGTTTGAGAATCTCGCCGGCCAGATGCAGTTGCGAGCCAATGCCTGACACCGCGTAGCTCACTTTTCCAGGGCGCGCCTTCACATAGTCTATGAACTCCATTAATGTCTTTGCGGGCACCGAAGCATGCACAGCAAGCGCGGAAGGGGAGGTGGTGGCGTTGGTGATTGCCACCAGATCTTTGAGTGAATCGTAGGAAAGTTTTGCCAAGTGCGGATTGATGACGATCGCCGCCGAGGCCGCGAGCACCGCGGTGTGGCCGTCGGGCTGCGCACGCGCAACATGCTCGACGCCGATTTGACCGGTCGCGCCGATGATGTTTTCTACGAGCACATTCTGGCCGAAAGGTTCGCGCAATTGAATGGCAAGCAGGCGCGACACCGCATCGACCGCGCCGCCTGGCGGGAAGGGCGCTACGATCTTCACCGGGCGATTGGGAAACGGTTGCGCGTTGGCGCAACCAAACCCGGCCGCGGCGATAGTCAACGCAATCGCAGCCGAAAAATTCGCGTGTCGACGAAGCAATGTGTTCATTTCGTTAGTCTCCTTGGGATATTCAAGTCTCTGCTGATTGTATAATAAATACATAATAGCTAATTTAGATATAATGGCGAGGCACAATCAAACTTCGGGGGTGCCATGAGCGCGCTGACCTTTCGCAATAAGCGTGGAGAACTGGTCGATATCGTTTCCATTCCGGCCACCACCATGAAGAATCAGTTTGCCAGTTGTCTGGATCAGGCCATCCGTGGCAACCCTGTCGCGATCACCAAACATGACAACACCAAGGCGATTCTTATTTCAATTGAGGAATTCGAGGCGTTGACCGGCGAGCGCTCGCGCAGCCTCGATACCTTGGGCGCGCAATTCGACGGTCTACTTGCGCGCATGCAAACGCCTTCGGCTAAAAAGGGCGTGGCCGCCGCGTTCAACGCCTCGCCACAGGCGCTGGGCCGCGCAGCGCTGAAAGCGGTACGCAAGTAAATCGATAATCCTCGCAACCTCGGTTTTGTCTAACAAACCTCGTAAGCCGCTGCGTATCGCGGAGCCTGTTCCCAGGTTCGTCGTTGGCACCCCGCCGCGTATATATGTATTGGCCGGTGTCAATGGCGCTGGCAAGAGCAGTGTAGGCGGCGCGGCGATTCGTGCCGCAGGAGGCGATTACTACAACCCGGACGAAGCCGCGCGCGAGTGCCTGGCGGCAAACCCTGGGCTCGCGCAGACCGAAGCCAACAGCCAGGCTTGGCAAATCGGTAGGAGGCTATTGGAAAAAGCCATCGTCAACCGCCTGGATTTTTCATTCGAGACTACCCTGGGTGCCCACACACTACCCGCGATGTTGTGCGCCGCGGCTCTCGACGGTTTCGAAGTCCATATCTGGTATGTGGGTCTGACGAGCGCGGAATTGCACCTCGCGCGCGTGAAAGCACGCGTCGAAAAAGGCGGACACGACATTCCCGAAGCAGATATTCGCCGTCGCTACCACCACAGCCGCCGCAACCTGATCGATTTGTTGCCGCAGCTCGCGGCGCTGCGTGTCTACGACAACAGCCACAATGCGGACCCCGCCATGGGCAACGCGCCGAAACCGGCGCTGGTGCTGCATAGGGAACGTGGGGCGATTCTCAATAAGACGGAACTTGCGAACACCCCCGACTGGGCCAAACCTATCGTCGCGGCGGCGTTGAAGCTCGGTCTTTAGCCGGCGACAAACCAAGAGTCAAGTAGCCTAATCCGCCCAGAGCCCACCCAAAGCGAAGGTGATAGCGTCAATCGGCGGCTGGCAGACACCTGCGTCGTTTTCAAGCACGGTCAGCGGCAGCCACTTGCCCTCGTGGTATTCGAACACTTCCAGAGCGAAATTCTCGATGTTTGGGGCGTGTTTCGACCTGGCGTAATTGCCTTGCCTTGCTTCCTTTGCTATTGTGGTGGGAACTATTCACACCACTGGTTGCGGGATAACGTCCATGAGCACCGCCGAGAAACTCAGCATCGCCTTGCCGCCGGAGATCGTGGCCACCATTCGCGGCGTAGTTGCCACAGGCGAATATGCCTCCAGCAGTGAGGTCGTTCGCGACGCGTTGCGCGCCTGGACGCACGAGCGCAGGCTGCGTCAGCAGGGTGTCGCCGATTTGCGCCAGCTATGGCAAGAAGCTGTGGGCGATAAGTCGCGGGGCCTGCCTGTCGAAGAGGTGCTTGATCGTCTGGAGCGCAAATATCAGGCTATTGCAGACGCAGCCGGTTGAGACCTGATGCAACTGGAAGTCTCCCGCTTCATCGAGGGCGACCTTGACGACATCGCTAGCTTCATTGCCCAGGACAATCCCCGCCGCGCCGTAACTTTTATCCAGGATATTCGCGCGAAATTTCTGCATGTAGAGCGCAATCCACTGCTGTACCAGTTGCGTCCTGACATAGGCGAAGAAGCGCGTATGGCGACGGTCGGCAACTATGCGATATTGTTTCGCGTTATCGGTGAGGCAGTGCGTATCGAGCGGGTGATCTATGGCGGCCGCGATCTTCCCGCGTTATTGGATCCGATCAGACGCGAAACGAATTGACTTGTTAACGATGGGTTGGCCAAGGATGGAGGCCATGCGGGGCTGAATCAAACGCATGATGAGATCGGAGATGCCGCCGGTGTCGTAGGGGACCATCAGACGGATCGGCTTCACAGGATATTCCTGGGCGGCGGCCGTGGTCGATAAAAGCGATGCTACGACACTGCCTATTGCTATTGTCGTCATTCTATTATTGGGCTTCATATTGTCCGCGTTCTAGCACCAAGCGGCGCTTGTCATTTTAATTTTATTAAAATTGAGTACGTGCGCAGATGGGCGGAGCAGGGTGAATGCCGCAATTGCGCGCAAAGGTGAACAGCTCACTCAAACTTAATGCCCGCCGCCTTCACCGCGGCGGCGTAGCGCTCTAGATCGTCTTTCACGTACTGCACATAACGCTCGGTGCCGTTCTCGGCCAGTTCCATGCCCATGGTGCCCATACGTTCGGCCACATCGGGTTCGCGCAACGCGCGCGCCACGGCGCTTTGCAGCAGGGAGAGAATCGGTGTGGGTAAGCCGGCCGCGGACTGAAGGCCGATGGTGGAGGCGACGTTGAAACCTTTCAGCCCTTGTTCATCAAGTGTGGGCACATCAGGCATCGATTTCGAACGTTGCGCGAGGCTAATGCCAAGCACCTTCAATTTGCCGGCGCGAATCGCTTGGGCGACATTGGGTATGCCCGAGAACCCCGCCTGCACTTCGGCCGACATCACTGCAGCGACGAGGGGCGCGCCGCCCTTGTAGGGCACGTGCAGCATTTTCGTGCCGGACTCAAGTTCCATGATGGCCAGGGTGAGATGGTGAATCGAACCGATGCCGGCCGAGCCAAAATTGATTTGTCCGGGGCGCGACTTTGCGAAGGCGATGAATTCCTGCAGATTCATCGCGGGCACGCCGGGGTGCGTCACCAGCACCGTGGGTACGCTGGCGAGGCCAGTGATCAAACTAAAATCGCGCAAAGGGTGGTAAGGCAACTTGGGGTTTAGCGCTACGCCAATCGCCATCGAACCGGAGTCGCCAAAAAACAGTGTGTAGCCATCAGGCGAGGTCTTCGCTATGCCGATGGCGGCGGAGATGCCACCCGCGCCCGGTTGATTGTCAACTACCCAGGAGGAGCCCAACGTCGTCTGTAATTTTTGCGTGAGCATACGCGCCAACACATCGGGATTGCCACCCGGTGCGGCGGGCACTACCAGACGTACGGGCTTGGCGGGATAAGACGGTGTGCCTTGTGCCGCGACAAGCAGCGGAACGGCTAGCAGAGGAATGGCAAGAAGTGGAACGGCAAGTAATCGAACGGCAAGTAATGGAACGGCAAGTAGGATCACGTCAAGAGAACGAAATACTTTTGTGCTGAGCATTGGTCCTACCCCTCCTTCCAAAGCTGTGATGGCCTGATGTGATCGGGCGCTTTTTGATTAGGCTCGAAATCATCCAGTGTTATGTCAACCGTGTTTGAGAATCTCCACCGCCTTCAAATGATCCCCCAATATTTGCGGCAACTGCTCAGGCGGCGTGCGGCCGAAACCGCAATAGGCGGCCAGACCAAAATCCGGGATGACGCTGTGCGCCACCTCGACGCGGCGCGCAAGAGTGCCCATGCTGTGAATCATGCCGAGGTAAATTCGTGTATCGCCCATTTGCAGATCTTTGAACGGCGCGTAATGCGCCGGGTCGGCGCGATCCAATGTTGGTATATGCACCCAATCCACTTTGCGCCCTGCCGCCGCCACCGAAGCGTTGATCAACTCCACCGCACGGCCGAAATCGGGCGGCGTAAACGATGGCCAGCCGCCAAAGGTGCCAAAGCAGAAATGAATCCCCAAGGCCACGCCCCGAGGAAGCAGTGCTGTTAACCGCGTAATAGGCGCGGTATGCGTTTCGATTTTCGATTCGCTCTCGGGCATGCCTTTGCCGCCATAAACCGCGGCCGTCTCCCAGGCGCAATCCCACTGTATGGCCAGATCCTGGGCAGGGATACGTCGCACGATCACAGCCAACTCCTCAGCCAGCGCCGCTTCGAAGCCTGGGCGGATTTTGTCGATATCCCCCGGCTCGGGAAAATAAAGCGTGCGCACCACGCTATTGACCATGGGAATGGAAATCTGAAAACGCATGTCCCGCGGGAACACGCCTTTATCGCGCAGCGTTTTGAAAACAAAGTAGGAGGCGGTGGCATCGCGCGCATACCCCAGGCGCAGCCCCGGCAAGCCGAAACGCACTTCTTTGACGTCAGGCCGCACTCTGAATTTCCAGGAGTCCTCGCGTTTCACCGGCAACAGTTGCTCAACGCCATCGATGGCCGGCGGGCGGTGCAGCGTCTCCAAATCTTTGTGGCCGGCGTAGACAAGGTAACAAAACCGGTTTACCCAGGAGCGCCGTTCGCCAATCTCGCCGTCGGGCATCGCCGGCAGATAGGGCCCCAGCGGCCCGCCAAAAGTGCACATCACCTCCTCGGCGGTGTCAAACGGAATGCTGCCAACCAGAAGTAGATCCTTGCCCATTCGTTTGCTTTCACATTATTTACTGCGGCGACTCTACCACGCGCAACCAGCGCAATGCAGTATGCAGGATTGCGTTGCGCCGCATGGATGTAACGAGTAGATTGCACGCAATCGATGTCGCGCCATGACGCTTTTTACCAAGACGCACCCTCTAATAATTGCCCGAAAGGAATTCACCATGACGATGCGGATCGTGAAAACTCTAGCCTTCATCGGATTTGCGCTCGCTTGCGCCAGCGCGTTCGCGCAATACGCTAACAAACCAATTCGCATCATTTCGCCTGCTCCGCCCGGTGGCAGCACCGACATCGTTTCGCGGCTGGTACAACCTGGATTGCAAGATGCCTTGAAGCAACCCGTTATCGTCGAGGCGCGCGGCGGCGCGGGCGGCTACATCGGTTCGGATTACGTCACCAAGCAGCCAGCCGATGGTTACACGCTGTTGCTGGGCGGTGCGTTCACCACCATCACCGCGACACTGCAAAAAGCACCGCACTACAGCCCACGCAGGGACCTGTCGCCCGTGGCTATCGTTGCCATGGTGCCCAACGTCATGGTGAGCGGGCCCAATCTGAAAGTAAGTTCAGTAGCGGAATTTATCGCACTGGCCAAATCCAATCCGGGAAAGCTCAACGTGGGCTCAAACGGTGTGGGCACGACGCTGCATCTCTCCGGTGAGTTATTCAAACTTCGCACCGGTGTCGACATGGTGCATATCGCCTACAAAGGTTGGGCCGATTGCGTCACCGGTCTTCTGGGCGGTCAGATCGATCTGATGTTCGACAATATTTCGACTGCCTTGCCCAACGTCGCCTCGGGCAAGACGCGCGCGCTCGCGGTGATGGCCACCGCGCGCCACCGCTTGCTGCCCAATGTGCCAACGTTCGATGAGCTGGGAATCAAGAACGCCGAAGTGACTTCCTGGTTTGGCATCATGGTGCCTGCGGGAACGCCGCCAGACATCATCGCTACGCTCGGCCGCATCATCCGGACCAACGCTGAGACTGCGGATTTTCAGGACAAAGTGGTGAAGCTCGGCATGGACCCAGCCGCCATGGGCCCGGCTGAGGCGCAGAAATTTTGGATCGGTGAAGTGGATAAATGGGAGACCGTGATCAAGGCTTCGCAAATACCGTTGCAGTAGGCAAGCTTGGTTTTTATAGGCAATCCAACGACCGGATGCCGAATTTCTAAAGGAGCGCAACGCTCCCGGTCCGATGCTTGCGTGATCCAAAATGTGCTGCCTGCCGACACTATCAATCGCGGGATGTTTACGGGACGAGGCTTGCCTTTATCCTCAGTGCCGGTTTCTCCTCGTCGCCATCCACTATGTAAACGGTGCAGTCGACGTCGACGAATTGACGTCCCGAACGTTCGTATCGGTCGGTAATCATCGCTCGCGAACGCACCCTCGCACCAAGTGGAATGGAGCACAATGCTTCCATGGCGTGCGAGGCGTGCAGCCGGCCTGATTTTCCAAAAAGCGTGGCGATGCATTGCATCGGTTCGTCGGCAAAGAAGGCGGGTGGCACGGTAGTGGATTCTTGTGTGCCGTTTTTCAATCCCTGTTTCGCGAGTAATCGCCGAAACCTTCCAACATGCAGGGCGCTGACGGTGTATTCGAGATAGGGAAACGTCAAGCCGGGGAGGGCAGCGTCCCATGTTAGATCGGGTTTGACGATGCGCTTGAGCAGTGGAATCGGCCGGCCGATGACATAGGCGCCGCGTCGCGCGGTCTCAAGCATCGACAATAACTTTTCTTCCTCAGGCTCGGACAAGCCAACAGGCGACTTGGTGGTCATGGTCGATTTTCTCCAGGGGCGGCTCTTCATGGCGGCAGCGCTCCACGGCTCTGGGGCAGCGCGTGTGAAAGCGGCAGCCGGCCGGCGGACTCAACATGCTGGGCACCTCGCCACGCATGGCATCGGTCGATCGGCCACGCTCAAGGGCAGGATCCATGCGCGGGATCGAGGCAATGAGCGCCTGTGCATACGGGTGTTTCGCTTGTGTGGAAAAGCGCCGTGCCGGCGCCATTTCCACCATTTTGCCCATGTACATCACCGCGACGCGATTGGCGAGGTACTCGGCCACTGCCAGATCATGAGTGATAAACAACAAGCTCACGCCAAATTCGGCTTGTAATTCGCGCAACAGAATCATTACCTGCGCCTGCACCGACAGATCCAGCGATGACAGTGGCTCATCGGAGACGACGAAATCCGGCCGGCCGACCAGGGCGCGTGCGATGGCGATGCGTTGCAACTGGCCGCCGCTCAATTCATGGGGATAGTTGGCGGCGTAGCTGCCCGATAGTCCAACTCGGGCGAGTAGGGCTGCCACGCGTTCGCGGCGCTCCGCTGGCGGCACGCCAACGGCTTCAAGCGGCTCGGCAACCGAGTTACCGATGCGCACGCGCGGATTGAGCGCCTGCCCTGGATGTTGAAACACCATTTGCATGCGAGGCCGCAAAGGCCGCATGGCGCGTTGCGAAAACGCGGTGATGTCGACGCCGTCGAACTTGATGCTGCCGGAGATAGGACGACACAGCCGCAACAGCACTCGCCCAGTGGTCGATTTTCCGCAACCGCTTTCACCGACCAGGGCAACGATTTCCGCGCGCCGCACCGCAAAACTGACCCCATCCAAAGCGCGCACGCGTTTGCGCTGCCCCACGCTGCCCACGGTAAATTCGACCTTCAAGTCGGCGGCTTCCACCAAATAGTCGGCGAGCATGGGGCTACTCCTGTGCGGCGAGCCAACAGGCGGCAAGATGTTCATTTGCGCCAACGCGTAACGTCGGTCGCGTGGTGCAGGCGTCGTGCCGTTTCGCGCAACGCGGCGCGAAACTGCAGCCGACATCGCTATCGTAGGGACTGGGGGGCGAGCCGGGAATGGGGTCCAGCATGGTGGTGCCGATGTCCGCATCCAGAACCCTGCGTGGATTGGCGACCAGCAAGCCCTGCGAATACGGGTGTTGCGGTTGTTGAAAAAGATCCACTGCTCGGGCGTACTCCACCACCCGTCCGGCATACATGACGGCGACACGATCGGCCATCGCCGCGACCACGCCAAAATCATGCGTCACCAGAATCAGCGCGACGCCGCGCTCGTTGCATAAACGCCGCAGCAGGCGCAGCACTTGGCCTTGAATGGTGACATCCAGGGCGGTGGTCGGTTCGTCGGCGATCAACAGCTCGGGCTCGCAGGCGATCGCCATGGCGATCATCACTCGCTGCTTGATCCCGCCCGAAAGCTCATGCGGATACTGGCGCAAGCGCAGGCGCGCATCGTTCACGCCAACCTCGGTAAGCAATTGTTCGGCGCGCGCTAGCGCCAGGGTCTTATCCGTGGTGCTATGGCGCAGCAGCACTTCGGTTATCTGGCGGCCAATGCTGAGGACGGGATTGAGCGCGCGCGCGGGATCTTGAAAAATAAAGCCGATGCGGCGGCCGCGAATTTCGCCCAGTTGCTCCTCTGTGTGCGTGAGCAAATCGCCACCGTTAAAAACGATGCGGCCGGTGACACGTGCGTTGTCGGCCAAAAGACCGATCACCGCCAGGGCAAGCGTCGACTTTCCCGAACCGCTTTCCCCGACGATGCACAAGGCCTCGCCACGGCGAAGCGCCAAGCTGACCTCGCGCACCGCCGGCAGCGGACCGGCCTTGGCCGCAAATTCGACGCACAGCCTTTCGATTGCGAGCAGAGACGGATTGTCATCTGCCGCCAGATTCATTCGGCTTTCCGGTCGCCGAATTTGCCGTCGCGCCAGTTGAGGGCCTTGCCCAGGCCTTCATCTTTGACCTTGTCGAAGAAATCGATTTTTCGCCAGAGATTGGTCTCGGCCATCTGGAAGGAGTAGGCCATGGCCTGCTGGTAGCCTTGCACATTCTGCGCGTAGTTCATGCTTTGCTTGTTCACGATCAGGCCGGACAACGGGATCATTGCCATGCGCGCTGCCATCGCCTTGGTCTCGGCGTCGAGCTGGTCGCGCGGCACCACTTTGTTGACCATCCCGTAGCGTTCGGCGTCGGCCGCGCTGATGCGGTCACCCGTCAACATCAGCTCCTTGGCCTTTTTAAATGGCATGTGCCAGGGATAGGTCAGCCGGTGCGTGTGACCGCCCCAACGCACTGCTGGGTAGCCGAAGACCGCGTCCTCCGAGGCAATGGTGACATCGCAGGTATTGGCCAGATCGCTTGCCGCGGCCAGACAATAGCTATGCACCGAGGCAATGAAGGGTTTGGGTGAATTCCACACCCGGTCGATGTAGGCATAGCGCCGCTTGAAGAAACGACGGCTGCCTTCGGCATAGTTCGGGCGGTTGGATTCCCCCGACTTGCTGATGTTGTAGCCGCTGGAGAAGCACGGCCCATTGCCGCGCACCACCACCACCGATACGGTGTCGTCGTTCTCGATGGCATCGACGATGGCGCAAAAGACATCGAGCATGTCATCGTCCAGGCAATTCATTTTTTCGGTGTTGTTAAACGATATCCATAACACCTGATCTTCGTGCCGGGTCTGTAAATGCGGATGAGTGGGAAGGTTCATGTTGAAACTATTCCTTTCATGGTTGAGGTACGTCGATACGAGGTAAATTCGCAAGCACCGTCGCCACCACGCCGTGACGGGCGGTTTCGGCGACAAGTTCAATGGTTCTGCGGCTGTCTGCGGCGGCGACCTGCTGTCCGAAGTAATGCACCTCGTCGCCCGCGCAAACCGGTTTTTTCAAGCGCACCGCAACACTCCCGCCTATCAGCCAATGTTCGCCGGCGATCTGTTCGAGGATTTCCCAGAACGGCAGCATCGTTGCCGTCCCCCAGGACACCAGCGCGGGAAAACCAGCCGCGTTTGCTGCCTCGATTTCCGAATGAATACCGGCGCCAGAGCCGCCATAGGCAACGATGGCCTCTTCATTGAAGACAATGCGTCGCTCTGGAACTGTTGACATGTCGCCCATCAGTCGCCCGATACCAAGCGATCGCGGCGCGGTAGGATCAGACAGTCCAGCGCCATGGCGCCTTCGCCTTCGGCGAATATACCCACGGGATTCACGTCAATCGCTTCGACGTAGGGCGCTAACGCCGCTCCCAACCTCGAAAAGGTGGCAAGCTCACGCGCTGCGGCGGCGATATCGAGTCCGCGCCAATTGACGCGTTTACCCACGCGCGCACCGAACAATTGTTCAAGTGCCTCGCTCGCCTCCTCTTGTGAGATGGGCGCGATACGCACTTCGGTGCGTCCCAATGCCTCGGCGAGCAAACCACCGAAACCCACCAGCACCGCGTGTCCAAACCGGTTGTCCGGTATTAGACCGAAAATCAACTCCAGACGCGGCTGCAACATCGGCTGCAATAACACGCCTTGTACGCGTGCCGTCGGCACGTGCGTGGTGGCGGCGGCAAATATGTCGCGTGTGGCCGCGGCCACCTCCCCCGTGGACATCAAATTCAGACGCACACCGCCGATGTCGCTCTTGTGTTCGATATCGGGTGAATCGATTTTCACCACCACCGGAAACCCGATCGCTTCGGCCGCGGCGACTGCCTCGTCCACCGTTGCGGCGCGCCGGCATGGCACCGTCGCCATCCCGCCGGATTGCAATATCGCCAGCGCCGCGTTTTCCGACATGCGACTCTTCAATTGATCGGTGTTGATTCCCGCGGCGGCGAGATCGAGCGGCGCAATGAACTTGTGATCGCGAATGGCAATGCGACGCTTTGCTTGCGCGACAACGCGCTGCACCGCCGCAAGCGAACGGTCGACACCTTGCAGAACCGGCACACCGGCGGCCAGCGACGCGGCCAACAAGGGGGGCTCGATGTTAAGCGCGGTGCGCGTAAACATCACGTGCGGTTTACCCGAGGATGCCGCGCCCTCGACCGCGTTACGCACATCCTCGGCCGCGCCGAATAAACGCGTCATCACCAGATCTATGCCGGGGTCCGCGGCGGCGGCTTGGTAGGCGCGTCTTATCAGGGATGGGTCGGAGAGCGGCCGTGTACCCATGTCAACGGGGTTAAACAACATGGTGGACTCGGGCAATAGCGCAGTGAGCGCCTGTTGTGTTGCTTGACTGAGCGCGGGCACTTCAAGGCCAATGTCGCTCGCCAGATCAAGCACCAGCGAGCAATCTCCTCCCGATATGGTCATGAATACCGGGCGCGCCGAGGTCGGCGCTTTGCCCTGCCATGCGCTTTGCAAAACAATCGTCTCGACTAAATCGTCGACATTGGAAACCACTATCGCCCCGGCACGCCGCAGAAACGCTTCCTGCACATCGCCGCGCGTGGCGAGGGCGCCGCTGTGCGCCGAGGTGGCGCGTTGCCCGGCTTCGCTTCGTCCCAGCGGTAAAACGATCACGGATTTATCCAGCTCGTTGGCGCGCGCCAAGAACATCTCAAAGCGCCGCGCATCGCGTATTTCTTCCATCACCGCGACCAGCACGCGCGTTTTTTCATCCTCGACCATATGGCACAGGTAATCGGCGGCGGAGAGGCCAATCTCGCTGCCGCTGGCCACGAGGTACCTAAAACCAAAACCGCGCTCCACCGAGGCCAACGTCAGAATGTTGGCGAATCCGCCGCTCTGCGCCACCGCGCCCACATTACCCGCGGGGATCGCACCCCTGGGGCCGGCGCAAAATGGTGAGACATGGTCGCGCAGATTGACGAAACCAAAGGATCCTGGCCCGCAAAGCTGCACACCATGGGCGCGCACGGCCTCGCGTAACGACTCGACATGGCCGTGCCCAGCCTCACCGGCATCGGCGAAGCCGGTGCTGAATACCAGCGCGTTCTTGATGCCGGCGCTTGCTGCTTCGCGGATCACCTGCGCCACCGCTGACGCCCTGACAGAAATGATCACCAAATCGACCGATGTCGGCAGCGCGGCGAGCGATTCGAAACAGGGAAAGCCGAGCACTTCGCGATGCCGGGGATTCACCATGACGATGGAACCGGCAAAGCCGTCACGCGTGAGACTCTCGCTCATGCCGCGAACCGACAGCGAACTTGCACTGCCCCCAACGAAAGCAATGGAGCGCGCGCGCATTATTGCCCCGACATCGGGTGGCGATAGAACCTGGGTCTCCTCGTTGTTCGTGGGACTATTCATGGCAGCAGCGTTCATTGCGCGTTGTCATGCGGCGGCGGCGCGTCGTCGCGGGTCCAGTTGATCCGACAACCAGTTGCCAAATGCATTGGATAGCACGATGGTTATCATCATGGCGAAGGCAGGCACGAGCGAAATCCACGGGGCGATTTGCAAATAAAGCTTTCCTTCGGCAATAGTCGAACCCCAGGCGCCACGCTCGGGTGCGAGGCCCAGGCCAAGAAACGCGAGAGAACTCTCCAGCAGAATCACGCGCCCGACATCCAAGGTAAATAAAACAATGATCACGTTGATGACATTGGGAAGAATGTGCCGCCACAAAAGCCTGGCCGTGGGTGTGCCGCATAGTATCGCCGCATCGACGAATTCGCGCGAGCGTAAGCTCAGCACCTCGCCGCGAACAAAGCGCGCATAACGCGCCCAGGTAACCAGCATCAAGGCGATAGCCACGCTCCAGAAACCCGGCTCCATCACGGCAACCAACAGCAGCGCCAGCATGATTGCCGGCAGCGCCAGCATGGCATCTGAGATGCGCATCAGCAAAGCGTCAATGCGGCCGCCGGCGAAACCGGCGACCATGCCCACTATCACGCCAAACACCCCGGCGCCCGCGATAACGATGGTGGCCAGCGAAAGCGACAGGCTCGCGCCCACCAGCGTGCGGCTGAGAATGTCGCGGCCCAGGTGATCGGTGCCCAGCAGGTGGGCAAAACTTTGTAATGGCGGCAGATAGCGATTCGCGAGATCCACGTCGCCGGGATCGACTGGGTTTAAAAAACGGCCGGCCAAACCCAATAACAAATAAGCGACACACACGCCTGGCAATGCCCATTTCATCGATTGCCCTGCCGCGTACGCGGGTCGAGAAAACCATACATTACGTCGACCAGAAAATTGATGAAAATGTAGACGCTGGTGGTGAACACCACCACGCCTTGCACGATGGGAAAGTCGCGCGTGACGATGGCTTCCACCGCGAGACGCCCGACACCGGGCAAACCAAACAAGGTTTCGGTCACCACCGCGCCGGTGAGCAAGGTCGCCAGAATGAGACCGAAGATCGTCACAATGGGAATCAGCGCGTTGGGCAGCGCATGCCGGTACACGATGTGTGCTCGCGACAAGCCTTTGGCGCGCGCGGTAACAATGTAGTCGGCGCCAAGCGCATTGAGCATACTCACTCGCGTTACCCGAATCATGGCCGCCACGCCGAACCAGCCCAGGGTCATTGCAGGCAACACATAGCCCAATGCTTTGTCAACACCGGCCACTGGCAACCAAGCGAGCTTTACCGAAAATAACAGAATGCCCAAAAGCCCGAGCACGAATATGGGAACCGACTGGCCAATCAATGCGACTCCGCGCGCAAAATAATCAGCCGCTTGACCTCGATAACGGGCCGCTATCACTCCCAGTGGCAGGCCGATTCCCAAGGTGAGCGCCCCGCCAAGCAGTGCAAGCGTGCCGGTCACGGGAAGGCGATCGAGCAACATCTCGGCTACCGGCCGATCCCATTTATAGGATCGGCCAAATTCGCCCCGCACCATGTCCGCTACATAAGCGAGGTATTGCCGCCAAATAGGCAGGTCAAGATGCAATGCACTGCGTAGCTCGGCGCGATCCTCCGCGGTGGCCATCTCCGGGAGCAGACTGGAGGTTGGATCACCGGTGAGCCTGACGGCCACAAAAATAAAAGTGAGCAATACCAGCAAGGTCAACAAAGACTGGCCGGCACGCCAGGAAATATAACGGATCATGCGTGGCGAACTAGGCGACCAACTGCGCGGCGGATGCGGCGAACCGGTACGGCAACGTCATCACTTTTTCGCATCGGCGTCGGTCAGCAACAGCCAACTGCCGTTGAGATCGGTGCCGTACTCGCTCCTCCAGGTCAAACCTTTTTTCCAGGCCATGATGAAGGGTAGGTCGTATAAAAACACCTGCGCGGCATCCTCCTGCGCCATGCGTTGTGCCCTCGAGAAAATTTCTGTGAGTCTCTTGGGGTCGATGATTCCCCGGGAAGAGTTCACCAGTGCGCTAAGCTCCTTATTGCAGTATGAGCTGTAGAGCGAGTCGCAGTTCACGTGCCGGTCAAATGCGCTCAATGGATCGGCAACGATGCCGGCGCCCTTGGAGAAACTCAACATCGCTGGATAGGCTTTTTTGGAGGCGGTCTCCAGCCACTGTTGGTACTCCAGCGGTTTCAACGCTACCGTGATTCCCACGCGCTTCCAGTACGAGGCAAACGAGGGAAGCAGTTCCCCTTCGTCGGCGAAGCGGCCGGGCGTGTAGATGAGCTCGGTCGAAAATCCATTGGGGTAACCCGCGTCGGCTAAGAGTTTCCTGGCGCGCTCAGGGTCATAGGGATAAGGTTTTACGGAGTCCCCGCCGATCTGGTGACTGCTCAAGGGCCCGTTCAACATAGGGACCTCGCCGCCGAAGATAGCCTTGAAGACGGCATTGCGATCGACCGAAATATTGAGCGCCATGCGCACGCGCTGATCGGCGAGCGGCCCGCCACGCATGTTATTGATGAAAAAGAAACGTTGAAACCCACCGCGCAGATTCACCACCTGTCCGCCATTCGAGCGCACCAGCCCCACCAGGCTGGGCGGCACGTCTGTGATGGCGTCGGCTTCGCCGCTGGCAAGCATCGCCACACGAGTATTGACATCTGAAATTGCGCGCCAGGTTAATTTGTCGAATTGGGATTTGCCCTCCCAATAACGATCGAATGCCTTGAATTCGATTCGATCCCCCGGCCGCATGCTGACAAAGGCAAATGGCCCCGTGCCGATGGGTTGCTTGACAAAGCCGGCATCGCCGACCTCGGCAAGGTAGGCCTTGGGAACAATCTGCCCGCGCGCAGCGATCGCATCCAGTGTCCCAGCCCAGGGGTTTGAGAGCCGGATCGCCACCCGGGTCGGGGAAAGAACATCCGCGCTGACAATATTGTTCAGCCAACTCGATCTCATCGGATTCTTGGTCTCGGGCGCGATGGCGCGCTCGATAGAGAACTTCACGTCCTCGGCAGTTACCGCTTGGCCATTGTGAAAAAAGACGTTCTGGCGAAGCGTGAACTCAATCGATTTACCGTCCTTGGCAACATTCCAGGCGGTTGCCAATTCTGGTATATGCCGCCCCCTGCCATCCTTGGGCGTCTGATTCACCCCGATTAGCGAGTTAAAAACGTTGGAGGAAAACAACGCGCCCGCCGAGCCTAGATTTTTGTGTGGATCGAGCGAGGGCGCAATCGCGTCGGTGGCGACCACGCCGTCCCGGGCCAGCGCGTCGGCGGCGAGCATGCCGCCAAGCAGTGTGGTGGTTCCCAGTATTGAGAAGAACGTGCCAATGGCAAGCCTTGCCGAGCGTGACAACAAATGAAGCTTAAATCCGACCATCGATTTCTCCCTCACAGATTCCAATAGACCAATTACCGTACGGCAGTCAATTTAGTCCTTGCGCGTGTTGCGAGTCAATTTTTGTTCAAGCCGTCATTTTGACGCCCCGTGGATGCACCGACATACAAATTGGATCACCTGGCAGTTCGCCCGCAAGTCTTAAGATGGCCTCCTCGACGCGTTCAAGAGCAACTTCGTGGGTATGCAGGGGGGCCAAAGTGGCCAGATCCTCGGCCATTAATTCCACGGCCTCCCGATAAGCATCGGCGCCTTGCGTGTACACCCCCTTTAAGGTGATTTCCTTATAGAGCAGACGATCAGTGCTAAGCGCAGTCATGTTGGCGGCGCCCTTGATGCCGGCTACGACAATCATTCCGCCGACACGAACAGTCTCAACGGCATCGATGACAGGCTGCGTCGATCCGGGTACCACATCGATGGCCACGTCGACGCCCCGGCCATGGGTGATTGCCATGACTTGCAGGACAGTATTTTCTTCGTCCACAACGATAGTGTGGGAAGCGCCTAGACGGCGCGTCAGATCGAGTTTCGCCCGGTCACGCGCGAGGCCCGTCACGATGATGGTGGACACCCCTGCGCGCCGCAAGGCCCATACCGAGGCAAGGCCCCGTTGACCGCAGCCCAACACCAAAACGCTGTCCGACATCGCTGTTGACGGCACTTGCACCGCCCAGCGCAACCCGGATGCCAGCGCCTGATACATGGTTGCCATCTGGGCGGGCAGCGAATCGGGCAGTTTGCAAAACAGGGTACGCGGGTGCAGGTGCATATATTCGGAATACCCACCCCACAGTCCATGCCGGTATGCCAGCGGAATCATTCCATAGACAGGTTTGGGAACGGGCAACAAACCTTTGCATAGGTGCGACTGACCGGCCAAACACAGCTCGCATCGTCCACAGGTCAGATGGGGAATTAATGCCACGCGGTCGCCGACGCGAATTCCCCAGGAAAGAGCGGCCTCGGCATCTATTTCTTCGATGGTTCCAACCGGTTCGTGGCCAGGTATCAATGGATAGGAATCGGCGCGCTTGCCGCTGAACGTTCCGCGGTACTGTTCAATATCGCTGCCGCATAAGCCGCACGCTTCCACGCGCATTAGTGCCTCGCCTGGGCCAAGCCGTGACACGTCGATCTCTTGCATCTCGAGTCTTCGATCCGCTACCTGTACCATGGCGCGTGCTTTCATCGAGTGCTCCGAAGGTTGACCGGCATATTGAGGACGATTGTTTAGCTACGCAAAAATAAGGTGAAAACCTGAATCCTGAAAACCGGACGCTTGCCAGACACATCATAGATTAGGTCAAGAAATGGAAGTGCCCGATGCTTTTATTCAGCCGGTGTGCAGACCATTTCTCGCAATGCCACTCATCAAGCGCCGATTGCGTCTAGAATTTGCCACGATCAAGCTGCGAGGACTGATTACATGAAAATCGGATTGGGCCCAATCACTTGCCAGATCATGCCCGGCGACAAGCGTACCCCGGCGCAGGCGCTGCAGGAGGTGCTGGAGCTGGTGCGTCTAGCCGAGGCAAATGGCTTCTCGTCGGCTTGGGTGGCCGAACATCATTTGTCGCTCGATAACTACATTTCTTCGCCACTGGTGTTGCTTGGCGCGTTGGCGGCGATAACGACAAAAATGGTTCTGGGAACCAGCGTAGCCCTGCCCACTTACTATCATCCGCTTCGTCTCGCTGAAGATGGTGCGACGCTGGATACCCTATGCCAGGGTCGCCTGCAGATGGGCCTAGGCCTCGGTCGCGTTGACAAGGAACTTAAGGCCTATGGCGTCGGGCGCGGCGAACGCGTCGCCCGACTCGAAGAAGCCGTGCAAGTTCTCAAACTGGCTTGGTCGGGCGAGACATTTTCCTATCAGGGAGCGCATCACAATTTCGACGCGGTGCGCGTGGTTTCTACGCCGGTGCAAAAACCGCGACCGCCAATTCTGATCGGCGCGGTTGCGCCGCCGGCCATCGAACGGGCGGGTCGTCTGGGCGATGGCTACATTGCGCCATACCGCGAACTCGCCGTACTCAAGGAGGGCATTGACCTGGCGCGCAGAACTGCGCATGGGCGCACGGACCTTGCCGGGCCGTTTCGCATCGTCATGATGAAACACTGCTTGGTGACCGAAAGCGGCAATGCTTGGGAACAGCTTGAACGAAGTCTGGCTTACCGGGTTCTGGAGCACCCCAGGGAGGCCGAGTTGTTCCAAATCAAACCGCCTAGCGAAGATGAGAAACGGGAGATGATCGCGGAAGCACGTGAGGGTGCATTTTTGGGGACGCCTGCTGAAGTGCTCAGCCAGTTGCGTGAACATGAACGAGTTCTTGGCACCGAGATCGAGTTCATGGTTCGGCTCCTCTATCCGGGGATGAGTTTCGAGCAATCGGCGCGACAAATCGAAATTTTTGGAAGACAGATCATTCCCGAATTGTAGAAAAACGCGGTAGCCAAACAAGAAGATCGGCTGTTTCATTGAGTTCCATCACCAGGAGATGTCAATGTCCAGAATCAAATCAATTATTTTCTGCCAATCGCCATCGCGTTCAATGACTTCTGCCGTCGCTGCAGTTCTCGCGTTGCCGGCGGCGATGGCGATATTGACAGGAATTTTTTCCGCAACGGTTGCCGCCAGGGACGGCGTCGTGGCAACGGGCGCCATCGCCCCGACACTTGACCCCCACAAAGGGGCCGGCTCCGCGCCGGCCGGCATATTCGCCGCGAATGTTTTCAATTCGCTGATCGGGGTGAATCAGACGCCCAAGGATGGCAAGGGGCGGCATATTCCTGAATTGGCCACCGCATGGAGCGTTGCCAAAGACGGCAAATCCATCGAATTCACCTTGCGTCAAAACGCCTTTTTCCACAACGGCCAACCGGTAACCGCCGAAGACGTGAAATTCTCGATTGATCGCGCCATTGCACCGGAAACCAAGAACCCCTATCGCACCAGTTGGCTCGGCAATATCGTCGGCGCGGATATCCTCAGTCCGGCAAAGGTTGCGATCCGGCTGTCGACGCCATGGGCGGGAACGCTAGATGGGTTGGCCGGGCGTGGACAGATCGTGCCCAAGGCCTACCTTGCCGAGGTCGGCGAGGACGGTTTCGCCAAGCAACCAGTCGGTTCAGGCCCGTTTGCCTTCGTTGGCATGCGCCCCGGTGATCGCATCGAGTTCAGGGCTTTTGACAAGTACTGGGGTGGAAAATCGCAGTTCGATAAATTGATCTGGCGCGCGGTGCCCGATGTGAATTCGCGCATCGCCATGCTTGCCAGCGGAGAGGCCGACGTCATCACCGACGTGCCGCCCAGCCTTGTCGAGGTGGTCAAATCCAACGGCGCTCAGGTTGCGCACCTTCGAGGCGGCTTTCAGCGCTACCTGTTCATCAACACCATGCGCGGTGGCCCGCTCACCGACCAGCGCGTACGCATGGCGCTCAACATCGCCTTCGACCGCAAGGTGGTCTTCAAAGCCATCTTCGGGCAAGAGGTGCCGTTCCTGAACGGGCCGCTCAGCGATTTTCAAATCGGCGGCAACGCGGCGAAGCCCTACCCGTACGATCCCGCGCGAGCGAAGAAGCTCTTGGCTGACGCGGGGTACCCGGATGGATTTACCACTGAGGTCGCCTACGCCCCCGGCCGCTTCGCTGACGACGCGGAACTGCTTCCCTCGATGGCCTCTTATTGGAAGAAGATTGGTGTTTCAGTCACGCTCAAACCGCTCGAATTCCAACAATGGCTGGAAGCGGTATCCAAGAAGGCCTATCCCGGATTGATGAGCTTCTCGAAACTATCGGGAAGCGTTTCCGATCCACTCAGCGCGTTTGACCGGCATGTGAACTGCGATTCCATCTACGGCTCGCACTGCAACAAGGAACTCACCGCCCTGGTGAATTCGACCAAAGGGGTGATCGACCAGAAAAAGCTCTTGGAGGTTTTCTCAAAGGCGCAGCGCATGGCCCACGACGACGCGGGGGCGGTCTACCTTTATGATTTGCCCGCCATCATGGCTTGGAAGAAGGGCCTGTCATGGCGGGGCGAATACGGCACCGACATTGGCGCGACCTGGCTTTTGTTGGTCGATAGCGGCGCCCAGAAATGATCGGATCTGATCGGTGTAGCGGCGGTAGTAGTTGCGGTTTTCCTCGAACTCAATTCACCGCCGAAAACCCGAACCCGCCTTCCGCGCCCAGGATGCGCGCACCCAGCCGGCCGCTTGAGCCAAGCATGTCTTTGAGGGCGTGATCAAGATCTGATTTACTAATTTCATCCTCGGCGCCCCGTTCCAGCATTGCCTGCGCGGCACGGCGCATGAGTTCCTTGATGAATGCCGGGCTCGCTTGTCCGACTCGGCGCGCGGTTTCTTCCACTTGCGCGTCATCGACGCGCAAGGCCCCCGCGTAGCGACGCACCAGCAATCGTCGCTCCCTCTGCGCGGGCAAACCGATTTCGATGACTTGATCGACACGTCCGGGTCGTAGCGCGAGCGCGGGCTCCAGAACCTCGGGACGATTGGTGGTCAAAACGAACAGTACGCGCGCGTGTGGCGCGAAGCCGTCCATTTCATTGAGCAACGTGTTCAAGGTGCCGCCTGATGCCCACGGCCCATCGCGGTCTGCACCCACCAAATCGACATCTTCGAGCACCACCAGCGCCGGTTGCAGCGCACGCGCTATCGCGAGGTAGTCAGACAGCAATCTGTAGTGTTCCGAGGTAACCAGGAGCTTGGTGAATCCTTCAAACGCCGAGAGCAACCAACGCACGATCATGGTCTTGCCGGTGCCCGGCGGGCCGTAGAGCAACAGTCCTTTTTTCGCGGAGAGGCCGAGCTTGGCGAGACGCTGTGACTGCGCGGCGAAACCCAGCGTGTTGCGCTCGATCAACGCAATCGTCTCCTCCGGCAACACGATTTCGTGGCGCTCCACGGGATTGACATCCGCGACACGCAAGCCGGCGGGCGAGACCTCGAAATCCTCGTGCGCGCGATCCAGCAGCAGCGATTTGCCGCGCCAACAATCGCCACGCTCGGCGCAAACCTTCAGATATTCCGCGAATCGCGCCGCGCTTTTGGTCGCGGTTTCTCCACTCGCCGCGGCAATCTCGATGCGCACGCGCGGGGTGCTGTAGCCGTCGGCCACATCGAGGAGCAATGCGAAGCGCTCGCCCTCGAGTTGCCAGAGCCACAATCCTCTGGCGACGCAACGCACTCTTTCTCCTTGGCCCAGATCGGCATCGTGGTATTCCGCCGCGCCAGGCGCGGGCGCCTTGTCGCCATCGTCAAGCAGATCAGTGAATCGCAAACTGACATCGTGATCGCGCAGTCGAATGCCGTGGAACTGATGCGGCATCGAGGCGAACTGCGACTCGAGCGCGCGCTGCAGGTCCGGACGCATCCAATGCGGAAACTCGCGCCGCGTTACGGTTAAGTCTGGAAGGGAGATCGGTGCGAAATGCGCGGCGAGTGTTTGGTAGAGAGAATGTTCAGGCATGGAGACTGGGGCGATAGCAAGGAGTTCAGAGGCGCGCATGCTAATGCGCTCAGTGTTGCTGATTCAAATGAATTTTTCGAAAATTTACGTGCTTGTTGTAGACAAGCGACAAACGTAGCTACAATGACGCTGCGATGACGCTACAAGGAGATGTGATGGCTCTTTCGACTGAAATTCGTTGCCGTATCGATCAGGAGTTAAAGGATGACGCACAAAAGGTGTTGGACCACCTTGGCCTGAGCATCAGCCATGCAATCCGAATTTTTCTTCGCCAGGTGGTGCGAAGCGGAGGGCTGCCCTTCGATATGAAGGCTCCGCCGCAAGTGCGCGAGCCTCGGGCTACCTACACCGTGAAAATCAAGAAGCCTTCGAAACGAAAGCGTGTTCGTTCGAAAAGTTGAGCGGCGTCAATCGAACAATCGATCAAGCTCCAGCGCGAACTTGGTGCGCGGCAGCGGGCCTGCTGAATCGAAGAATTCGATTCGTTTGGTCATTGGATAAACGATCCAAGCTTCGCGCGCACCTACCGCCAAATACGCGGTTAGTTTTTCGCGAAGCTCACGCGCCGAATTGGATGGTGAAGCCACTTCGATGCATATCTCCGGGGCCATGCTGAACGGTGTTTCCCGGCCATGCGTTTGCATGAATGCGTCCGAGGCCCACACAACGTCGGCAACGCGCAAATCTGGATTAGTACTTATGGAGGCTTCGACCAATGCGGATCCGCCAAGGGATCGCCGTAGCAACTCGACTAACCTGGCTTGCAATAGGCCATGTTGATTGTTCGCCGGGCTCACGATAATTTTTCCCCATGCATCAAGTTCGACTTTCCCCGGCAAATTGGCAAAGCGCGGGTCCTCACAAAGATCGCGAAAGCGTTGCGCGAGAGCCTCGCGGCTCAATGGCTGTTCCATGACTTCGAGAATGGCGGACATGGGATCGATCCAATCTTTGACTTGAATTCGGCGAATTGAGTCACAACAATTGTACGCCGGTTCGATTTGACCACCGAATCGTGGGCCGCCGCTATCGGAGCGCCGCGTTTTATCAATTGATGGCCCAATGCGACGAAATCAATGGATTGACGTGGAAATTACGGCAAAAATGCCGGTGTTGGCGATGCAGGTCGCGCAAATCAAAAAACGGGAGAAAGCGTGGACAGTTCTGCCGAAAAAGCCAGTTCCGTAAAGTTAGTCGTATCCCCGGCGGAATGGGCGGCGCGCGTCGAACTTGCCGCTATCTATCGCCTGGTCGAACACAACGGTTGGGCGGGCGATATCTTCAATCATTCGTCGATGCGCGTCCCGGGAGAAGAACGCATGTTTCTCATCAAGCGCCATGACATGTTGTACAACGAGGTCACGGCATCCAATCTTGTCAAAGTGAGCATGGATGCGGATCTGGACGAAAAGGCGGGTGTCAATCGGCCGGGTTTCATTCTGCACGGTGGTGTGCTGCGCGCGCGCCCCGATGTGTTGTGCGCGGTGCATATCCATACCGATGTCGGGTCCGCCATCTCCGGTCTGTCCAGCGGTCTTCGCATGGTGTCGCAAAATGCCTTGCGGCTATATAACCGCATCGCCTATCACGACTTCGAAGGCATCACCGAGTCGTTCGACGAGAGCGTGCGCATCGTGCGCAATCTGGGTGACAAGCAGGTGCTGATCCTTCGCAATCACGGGCTTATGACCGTTGCTGGCACGGCGCGCGGCGCCTATAAACTGATGCTGTACCTATACAACGCCGCCAAGGTGCAGTTGATGATGGAAGCAACCGGCCAGCCTTTGGCCGAAATCTCTCGCGAGATCTGCGAGGCGACCGCGGCGCAGCAGGCGCGGCACGACAGTAGCCGCGATCTGGGCGATTGGCCGGCGTGCCTGCGTATGTTGGATAAACTTGACGACAGCTACCGGCAATAACCATTGACTAGGCGCGCACCGGGTTCGGCGAATAAAAACGAGAGGCACTATCTGCCATGTTTGAAGTCGACACCGAAGATTTCGATTACCTATCGCATAACGGCGTGAGTCTTCGTGCGCGCCTCTATCGTCCGCGCGGACCCGGTCCCTTTCCGGCCATGGTCGAGTTGCATGGCGGCTCGTGGGTCAAAGGGTCGTATGCCAATAACGATCCCATCAACCGGCCGATCGCCGCAGGTGGTGTGGTTATTCTGGCGGTGGACTATCGTGTGCCGCCGGCGGGAACCTATCCGTCGTCGGTTGCCGATGCGAACTACGCAATCCGCTGGTTGAAAAAGAATGCCGCGAAATATGGCAGCGGGGCCACAAGAGTTGGTGTGATGGGCACCTCGGCGGGCGGGCATTTGGCGGTGCTCGCCGGGATGAAACCTTTCGATCCCCGTTATGCCGCCATCCCTCTCGCGGGCGGCGAAAACATCGACGCCACGGTGGTTTGCGTCGTGGCAATGTGGCCGGTGATCTGTCCGGCGACTCGCGTAGAGGAAAATAAACAACGCCAAGCGCGCGGCGATCAAAGCCTCGCGCATCGTGTCGGCGCGGGTTTCGCGCAAATGGCCTATTGGATCTCGGAAGACAACATGGTGGATGCAAGCCCCATGCTCGCGCTGGAACGCGGCGATGTTATCCAATCTCCCGACATCCTATATGTGCAAGCCAAATGCGATACGCTGCACGCAGTGCATAACATGGAGCGATTTTGCGCCGCCTATCGCAAGGCTGGCGGCCATGTTGAGGCTCATTTGCTTGAAGGCGAACCCTATGATCTGGTTCGCGCCGCGCCGGATTCGGTGGAAGCCAAGGGCGCGGTGAAGCGGGCCATAGAGTTCATCAAAGCGGATCTTGCTTGATACTACGCTCCCGCGACATTCATCCGAGGGTAATCATGCTTGTACAAATAATCGTTTCGGCATTTGCAGTGGCTTCGTTGCAATGTTTTGCGCAGTCGTACCCGGCCAAGCCGTTAAAAATCGTTGTCCCTTCAGGGCCGGGCGCCTCCACCGATGTGCGCGCACGTTGGCTCGCCGACAAACTGCCGCCATTCTTCGGTCAATCCGTGGTGGTGGAAAACCGTGCCGGCGGAGGTGGCACCATCGGCACCGAGGCGGTGGTGAAATCGGCGCCTGACGGCTATACGATTTCGCTCTCGCACCAGGGCACGCTCACCATCAATCCGCATCTTTATCCCAATGCGGGGTTCGATACGCTTACCGATCTTGCCCATATCACGCGCATCACCGCTAATCCAATGATGCTCGCGGCAAACACCACCATAGGCGCCAAATCTCTGGGGGACTTCCTGAAATACGCGCGCGCCAATTCTGCGCAAATCAACTACGGCACGCCGGGCAGCGGCACGCCGCCGCACATGGTGAGCGAATTATTTTTGCGTGCGTCCAATCTCAAGGGTACGCACGTGCCCTTCAAAAGCGGCGGCGCGGCGGTAACCGAACTCATGGCAGGGCGCTTGTCCTACATTATCGAGAGCATTGCGGTGTTGGGGCCCGTGGCCAAGGGTGGCAAGGTTGTGCCCCTGGCCGTCACCGGCAACAAGCGCATGTCCACCTGGCCGGAGGTGCCTACCATTGCCGAGGCCGGTGTGCCGGGCTTTGAATATTTCTCTTGGATGGGCGTTTCGGCGCCGGCCAACACGCCGCGCGATGTGGTGATGAAATTGAATGGCGATGTGAGAAAGGCCATGGGCATGCCGGAGACACGCGACTGGCTACTGGGACAAGGGGCGGAACCGGGCAACGATACGCCTGAGGAGTTTCTTGCGTATATCAAGGTCGAACACGCTCGTTGGGGGCGCGTGGTGCGTGAGGCCGGCATCAAAGCGGATTAAACGTGTGCGGTCTGTCGATCATCAGTCAGTAAGCATCAAGGTGTCCTGAGCCTTGCTTGATGCGGGTTTCGCGGCACGACAGGTATTCACCATTGCGCTCATCGCTGCGAATATCAATGGCAAAGTACGCAAAACATATTGGCTCGGCCCGGCATCGGCCGCGTAACATTCGATTCAATCGATACCAATCAGGAGAAACACGATGGCCCAAGTAGTCTCCTATCACGACATCGACCCATCCAGTTTCGTTCGCGACGACAACCGCGGGCCGGACCATCCGGCCAATGAGGCGGTGAGCTTCTTTCGCCCTGCATCCAACCAGCCGCATTACCCAAATGCATTCCTGGTGCGCATGTTTTCGCAAGGTGGCGCTCACTACCACGGTGCCGATGAGTTCCAAGTGGTGGTGGAAGGTAAGGGCAAGCTGGGGCGCCACGATCTCACGCCGGTATCGGTGCATTTCGCCCGCGCCTACACGCCGTACGGCCCGCTTATTCCAGACCCGCAGGTAGGCTGGGGATTTCTCACGCTGCGTGTGCGCTTGAATCCCGATGGCACGCAGCGCATTCCGGCCTCAACTGAAAAATTAAAGAAAATTCCCAACCGCAAACCTTGGCAAGCAAGCGTTCACCTGTCCTTCGAGCCGAAGGGCTTGACGGATGTGCCAGAACTGAAGAACGACGAGGGCTTGTTCGTGCAGACGCTCAATCTCGCCGCCGGTGAGAGCGCCAACTGCCGCGCGCCGACGGGCGGAGATGGTCAGTACATCCTTATAACCAAAGGCAGTCTGATGCACGGCGGCAAAGAGCATCGTTCGCTCGCTATCGTGTTCGTGGCGCACGACGAAGCTGCGTACACCGCGCATGCGGGGGCATCGGGTCTCGAAGGCGTCGTCCTCAATTTTCCGCCACCGGTTCACCCCACGGTGGAAAAGTTGCAGACCATGTCTTGCAAGTTGTGTTCGTTTGTCTACGATCAGGGCGACGGTTATGCCCCCGATCAGATCCGGCCCGATACGCCTTGGGAAGAGATCCCCGAAACCTGGACCTGCCCGGACTGCGGCGCGCCCAAATCCGAATTCGAAGCAATCGATTTATAACGCCTGTTCGGCGGCGCCGGCGATTTTTGCCACAGGCGCCATCGCGAATCATTTACGCCGGCAATAGACGAGGCCCGTTCACCAGCGCCTCCCAGCTCGCCCCAATCGTCACCGCATCGGCATGGCGCAAAATCAACACCAGCCGCGTGCCGCGCCAGCCCTCGAGATGCGGCAGTGCTTGCGATTGATGGAACACGTGGTGCACGCCGTGGATGGCAACCGGAACGCGCGCATCGACCAACTCCGCGATGCCCTTCAAGCGTAGCAGTTGCTCACCGTACTTCGCGCAAAGCTGGGTGATCCAACCATGGAGCGCCTGCCACGACAGCGCGTGTTCGCACACCAAAGAGCAGGCCGAAACGCCTTGAATATGTTGCGAGCCATCCAGCCCCATCCGTTGATCGCGGGTGTCTTCCAACTCGCGCAGCCCATCGAACCAACGACGTGTAGAACGGGCGCCGTCATCGACGGCGGCGCCCAACACCGACTCCGGCGGCACGTTGCCGTTATGCGCGAGTGTCTGTGTCGCCAGCGGATTCAAACGGGCAAGCTGGCGCTCGAGTTCGGCCAATTGCGCGGCATCGCATAGATCGGCTTTCGACACGATCAGGCGATCCGCCAGCACCACCTGCTTGTAGGCCTCTTCGTGTTCGGCTATTTGCTTTAGGCCATGCACCGCATCCACCACGGTGATCACGTTTTCCAAACGAAAATCCTTGTTCACCGAGGGTTGGTTGAGCAGCATCTGCATGATGGGCGCGGGGTCGGCGATCCCCGAGGTTTCAATCAGCATGCGATCAAAGGCCAACAGACGCGTCGCGCGCTGCCCGAACAAGCGCCCGATCACGCCCTCCACATGGCTTTGCACGTCGCAGCAGAGACAACCATTTTCCAGCACAGTGATTTCATGGTCGGTTTTTTCGACGACCAACGGGTCGAGTGGCACGTCGCCAAATTCGTTAATTACCACCACGGCGCGGGCGAAGGCGCGCGTGGGAAGCAGACGGTTCAATAGAGTGGTCTTGCCACTGCCGAGGTAGCCGGTGAGCAGTGTCACCGGCATGCGGCCGGCATATGAGACGACGATGCCACTCATCGCAAGCCCCTTTTCCCGCTGGCAAAAACAACACCAACCAGAATAAGCGCGATGCCGGCCACGTGGTAGGCGTGAAACTGTTCGCCAAGAAAAACAATGGCAAGCGAGGTGCCGATGACGGGCACGATGTAAGAGGTTAGCCCGGCGCGATTGGCGCCCAGCACCTCGACCATGCGATTGAACGCGAGATATCCAATAACCCCTGAGATCAAGCCCAGATACGCAATCGACCAATAGGTTTGCGCAATCAAAGGTACCGGACGCACAAAAAACGTCTCCCACAAATAGAAGGGCAGCATCACGGCCATGCCCAACACGACGGTCGTAAGCATCAAGTTGCTGGCGTGAATCGGTGGACGCTTGCGGTACAACACCGTGTATAGCGCCCAGCCGACGGTTGCCGCCACTACCCAAAGATCACCTGCGATGAATTGCACGCCGATAAACGCGTCGACACTACCGCGCGCGAGAATCACCAGAGTGCCAGACAGAGCTAGCGCGAAGCCCGCGGCCTGAGCCGGCGTCACCCGTTCGCGAAAAAATACGTAAGAAAAGAACACGATCACCACCGGACGCGCGGTGTTGATCAACAGCATGTTGATCGCGGTGGTGGTGTTGAGGGCGATATAAACAAAGGTGTTGTACACCGTGACACTCAAGAAACCCAACAGCAGCAGCATCGGCCAATGGCGGCGTATCAAGGGCCATTCACGACGAAAATGTGGCCAGGCGAGCGCGACGAACACCGGTAGCGCCACCACCCAGCGCCAGAATCCCAGCCCAATTGGCGGGATGATCTCGTGAACGGCGCGCCCGATGACGGCGTTGGCCGACCACATGACGGCGGTGATCGCCATCAACACGTATCCCTGGTTGGAGAGCCAATGCATGCGTAAGAAATTCCTATTAATTAATTACAATTATTTTTCTTTTGTAGTAATAGTGTGAATTATCAATGCATATGCATTCGATATATGGTATTTACAAAGATCATTTTAGCCTTGAGGAAACACTAGCGAAGCAGGCGACTACCCGCCTTTGAATTACTCGGCTTGAATTTTATTTTCGCGAATGATCCTGCCGTTGCGCTCAAAATCCGCACGCAGTTTTTTGGCGAACTCCGCCGGCGTATCCGCAGTGATCACGGTTCCGGCGGCTTCGATCTTGGCGCGTGCTTCCGGTTCGCGCAGTGCGCCGGTGAATTCCGCGTGCAGGCGCGCGATGATGGGCTCCGGCGTGCCTGCAGTGGCGAGCAGACCGAAGGTGGTACCGACATCGAACGCCGCCATGCCCGCCTCGGTGAAGGTCGGCACATCGGGCAGGGCCGCCGAGCGCGCCGCGCCCGACACCGCCAGCGCGCGCAACTTGCCGGCCTTGATATTGGGCACGGCCGTCTGTGGCGCAAAGAAAATGGCATCAATGCGGCCCGCGGTGACATCGGTTATCGCCTGGACCGCGCCTTTGTAGGGCACGTGCAGAATATCCACACCGGTGAGCGCCTTAAAATACTCCATGGAGAGATGGTTGGATGTGCCATTGCCGGGCGAGGAGTAAGTGAGCTTCGCCTTGCCGCTTTTTGCGTGCGCGAGAAACTCGGCAAGCGTATTCGCAGGCATGCCTGGGTTCACGATGAGGGCGAAGGGCACGGTGAAAAAACGCGTGATCGGCGCCAAGTCGCGAAAAATGTCGTGATGAATAAGCTTGCCCATCAGGTGGGGCGAAGTGACCATTTGGTCGCCGTTCACCAATAGCGTGTGGCCATCGGTGCCCGCAGCGATCACCGCATCGGTGGCGATAGTGCCACCCGCGCCCGGCCGGCTGACGATCAGCACCGGCTGGCCTAGATTGGCCGACACACGTGGCGTGATGATGCGCAGCACGATGTCGATAATGCCCCCGCCTGCGTAGGCAACCTGCAGGGTCACGGGTTTGCTGGGGTAGGACTGGGCCATGACGCTGATCGGCGTTGCGGCGAGTAACACTGAGGCGAGCAGTACAACGCTCAGGCTGCTGAGCGACAGCAGTCGATTGTGGCGGGGGTGGTGAGCATTCAGGCTCATGCGGTGGACTTTCAAAGTGACGGGTGACAAGCGCGCATGCTAGCCCAAGTGCGCCAAGGTACCCGTGCGCGTTGCGGAAAAAGATGGGCTATAAAAATCTGTCTAGCCACGCTACGACTTGCGCTTGAGTAAATCGGCGAGCTTGGCGAACGGCTGATGCGTGGCCACCGGCCCTGCATCGCGATCCTGCGATGTATATCCCCGCGATGCCAACTCCAGTTGCCGCGAGTGCTCGTTGTCGTGGCAATACAGGCATAACAATTCCCAGTTACTGCCGTCAGGCGGGTTGTTGTCGTGATTGTGGTCTTTGTGATGCACCGTGAGCTCAGCGAGTCGTTTACCGGCGAACTCACGAGCGCACCTGCCGCAGATCCACGGATACAGTTTCAGCGCCTGCTCGCGGTAGGTCTGCTCGCGCTCGGCCTGGTGGCGGCGCGCTTCGGTGACCGCTCTACTTTTGGAGTCGGGTTTCAACGCTATTCAGGTTTGATGCCTGCAGCACGCAGCACCTGACGCCACACCTTGAACTCCGCATCAATGCGCTGCGCCACCTGCTCTGGCGCGCTCGCGGCGAGTTCGACATCGGAGATTTTATTTGCGTGCGGTGTGCCGGGCTTTAACACGATCTCGCTTTCCTCGCGCAGACGCCGAATGATGGCGGTGGGTGTGCCGGTGGGCACCATCACCGCGAACCATGAGGTCATGTCGTAGCCGGGCACGCCCGCTTCAACCATGGTGGGCACTTCGGGCGTGGCGCGTGTGCGCTCGCGCCCGCCCGAGGCGAGCACGCGCAGCTTGCCGGACTTGGCCTGCGGTAGGAGCAATGAGCCACTGAGGAACATATCCACCACGCCGGACACCAAGTCGGTGG
>JBJXEY010000303.1:0-7817 GCA_046153355.1 Burkholderiales bacterium | reverse complement strand
GGTATGTGGACCAGCCCATGGTGATTGCGTGGGATCCGGCGCTGAGTGATGAAGCACTGTGGGCCTGGCTCGCCGACACAGTGAAGTTGCTGCCGGGGTACGAGCCGGTCGAGACGTGGCGTGAGCGAATAGCCAAACGCATGCAGACGCATGCGGCTGACGCATAGGAAAATCATTCGGCTGACAGGCATCTTGGGCCATCGCCCCCAGGTTCAGCACTGCTACAACACGGTTTGCTGCCGCAACTCGTCGCAGCCGTCTTCCCTGACCGCGACGAGCGCCGACGCATAGGCCGTTTCTCCGCCCTCGGTGGCGCGGAAGCAGGCGGTGGTCACAAATTGGTACCACCTAGACCGCTTGAAATTTTCACGCACGCTACCGTGCACGTTCGCTGCGTATGGGACGCACATCACGGCGTTCCATCGGCTGGTTGCTCGAAGCGCCGACGAAGCGGTGAAATGGGCGAAGGCCGTAGCCCTGTCTGGCGCACGACCTGAATAAGACGCTGGGCCGGCCCAATCGATTTGAGGATATGATTCTGGGCGTGCCCTTGCCCGGGGTTTGACGATAGTGATTCTGCCGAATATTGAAAATGCCAGCATTGACCTCACGAAGCTTACTGGCTATGCACTGAACACGGATCATCCTGAAGGACGGCACAAGGCTCGCGTGTTTCTTTCAGCTCTGGGTATTACAGCAGCGGATGGCGAATGGCTAGCTTCTGCGGTTTTTGCAGGATTGCGGAGGTCGGAAGCCAAATTGCAAAGCACCACGAACTGGGGAGCAATCTATCGGGTCGACATGGATATCGTTCGCGGTCAGAGGTGTGCCAAGGTGCGGACGGGTTGGTTGTGTACGGTGGAAGTGGCCAGACTGGCGACATGCTATGTAATTGGAGAATGCGATGAGACTACTTGATGTCGTTGCGACTCTGGAAGATCTACCAGAGGTTCACCTCGCCAAAGGGCAGGTTGGCACCATCGTGGATGAACTGAACGATGATATTGTGCTGGTCGAGTTCGCCGATCTTGGCGGCGTGGCCTATGCCATTGAACCGATTCCTGTCGACAAGCTCATCGAGCTTCGTCATTCCCCGGCAATGGCTGCTTAGGGAAAAAGGATAGGAAAATCGAATCGGCACGTGAGACGCGTGGGCGGATGAAATGCTCTGCCATGTTGTGATTCGGGGTTTTAGAATCGCGTACATTTTCCGGTTGTGTTCAATCCTACGGGTTCGGCGACGCCGATACCTCTATTACTGGGTCAGTGCGCTAGCCCGCCAGTGTCAACAGCTGTTTCGAAACTCACTCCTTGCGGATGGTTATCGTTGCGACTCTCGCAATATCACTCTTCAACATCGCCCCATGAATCTCCGGCGAGCTTGCGCCCAGATTGACGCCCAAGCTGGCGGCGCGTGCCTTGATTTCATCCGATCCCAGGATGGCCCTCACGTCAGCGTTAAGCCTATCGATTATGGCGCCGGGAGTTCCAACTGGTGCATACAGTCCAACCCACGGCTCGAACTCATAGTTCGGCAAACCCGATTCCATCATCGTCGGCACATCGGGCATCAAGCTATCCCTTTTCGCGCTCGTAACCGCCAAAGCACGCAGTCTGCCGGATTTCACCGCATTCATCGACGAAGGCATGGACGTGATTACCAGAGGTACCTGGCCCGCGATCACCGCAGCTACTGCGGGCGAACTGCCTTTGAAAGACACCTCAGTGAGATTCACCCCAGCCTGCTTCTTGAACAGTTCTGCCGCGACGAGAAATACCGGCGCACCCACTGCGAAGAATTCGCCCTTGGGCCTCGCCTTCACAAGGGCTATCAACTCGGCCACCGTCGCAGCCGGCACTGATGGATGGACGGCGAATACCATCGGACTCGAATAGATGGTGGTTATTGGAGCAAAGTCTTTCACGGGATCGTACGGCAGATTTTCATGGAGCCGCGTGTTCAGAACCATCTCGCTGGTACCGCCTACAAGGAGCGTGTACCCGTCAGGAGACGCCTTGGCAGCGAACTGCACACCGATGATTCCGTCTGCTCCCGGCTTGTTCTCCACGATCCCTTGCTGTCCCAATCGTTCGCCAAATTTCTGCGCGATTATGCGGGCAAGGACATCGGGGCCGCCGCCCTGGGCAAACCCAACGACAAGCCTTATCGGTTTACCTGGATAATTCTGCGCTGCAGATGGTTCCGGTACGGCGAATGCCACTGATACGAAAACCAATGCCAATGCCAGGCTCTTCATGTTTTTCCCTCACAATCCAGCCCGTCGCAGGGCGCTTGCAGTTACACCTTTGATCATCGCCTACCACTTTTGCAGGCACTGCTCTGATCTGCGAAAGAATGTTTCTTTAGAATACGTAGTCGATGTGGCAATACTAGAGCCATAAGCGATCCACCGCCAAGCCGGTAGCCGAATTCTGTATAGCTGCTCGCTGGTGGGCAAACTAATCGGAGATTTTTCTTGTCCGCACCAGTCGCCCGTCCGTTCTTTCCGCTTCGCGGTGATTTCGAATCTGGCAAGGACACGCCGAGTGCCTTTCTCGAGCGTTGTCTCGCGACCATCGCCGAGATCGAGCCTCAAGTTAAGGCGTTTGTACATTACGACGTTGCGCGCGCTCGCGAAGCGGCTGCATTGGCCAGTGCACGTTGGCACGATGGCAGACCGCTGTCACCGATCGATGGTATGCCCGTTGGCATCAAGGACATCATCGAAACATTCGACATGCCGACGCAAATGGGTTCGGCACTCTACGAGGGATGGTGCTCACAACGCGATGCGGCATCGGTCACCGCATTGCGCGAGGCGGGAGCCGTTGTGGTGGGCAAGACGGTCACCACCGAATTCGCCATGAGTGTTCCTGGGCCCACCCGCAATCCGTGGGATTTACGGCGAACGCCAGGGGGTTCGTCGAGTGGCTCAGCCGCTGCTGTCTGCTCAGGGATGGTATCGGCGGGTCTTGGCACACAAGTCCTGGGCTCAATACTGCGGCCGGCGAGCTTTTGCGGCTGCGTCGGTTTCAAGCCGAGTCTGGGTGCCATCAACCGTGGTGGCACCCATGATGGTGCGAGTCAGAGCGTTCATGGCGTTCTCGCGGCCTCGATCGACGAAGCCTGGGTCGTGCTTCGCGAGATCGCCAACCGGGTCGGCGGGGATCCCGGTTACCCGGGTCTCATTGGGCCCGAGCACACCCCGGCCCCACAAAAGCCGCGCCGCCTCGCCATACTGGAAACCCCTGGTTGGTCGAAAGCCGCACCTGGCGCTATCGAGGCATTCGAAGTGACCGCTACTCGACTCGCCCGCTCTGGCGTACAGCTCATGCGGCGCAAAGATCACCCTGTGATCGAAGAGGTCGAGAAAGCCATTCAGCGCGCGATGCCGGTCACGCAACTCGTGAATGGCTGGGAGGGACGTTGGCCGCTGAATGCTTATCGCGCCCGCAATGCCTCAAAGCTTTCGGAATTTGCGCTCGAGCGCCTGGCCAGGGCAGATAAGATGACCCTGGCTGACTACCGCGATGCCTTGGCCGAACGCGCGCGCATTCGGATGACTTACGCTGCCCTGGCAGCGCAGTGTGATGCGGCAATTTGCCTTGCAGCAACCGGCCCCGCCCCGATGGGGCTCGAGAGCACCGGCGATCCAGCCTTTGTCGTTGCCGGCTCCTGCCTGGGCGTACCGGCGATATCGCTACCGGTGCTCACAGTAGACAGGCTGCCGATGGGCCTGCAGCTTCTGGGGTTCCTTGACGCCGATGCGGCGCTCATCGCCGCTGCTCGGTGGGTCGAAGAATTGCTGACCACAGCGTAGGCCACCAACTGAAAGTCAAATCGAACCCCAGCTGAACGTATGGCGGCAGCTAAATTTTTCGAATGGGCCATGTTTTGGACTTTTGAAAAGCGCACATCCGTCATTACGGGTTTCAAAAAAATCGTGCATATCATCAATTATGTTCAATGTGCGGGTTTGCCGATGCCCGATCCCGCGTTTACTGGTTAGTATCTGCGCACCGCGGGCGACATGCACGTCGCCTGCGCGGTCGATTTTGCGCGCAACATCCACGCCGTGGTGAATTCGTCCGCAAAGATGGTTCGCAAATAGGGAGGAAGCCATGCACATCAGCTTGAGGTCCCTGGCGCAAGCGCTCGCCGCGTTCGCCGCGGTCTGCTTTCCCGCGGCGGTGTGCGCGCAGGACTATCCGTCCAGGACGATTCGCATGGTGCTGCCCTATCCCGCCGGGGCGGGCGGCACCGACCTGGTGGCGCGCCTGGTTGCCGGGAAAACCGGCGAATACCTCGGGCAGGTCATCGTGGTGGAAAACCGCCCCGGCGCCACCGGCATTATCGGCACCGAAATCGTTCAGCGTGCCGCGCCGGATGGCTATACGCTGGGTTTCGGCACGCCCAGCTCGCACGTGCTTTCGGTGCTCTCGGGCAAGGCGCCCTACGACCCGATCAAGGATTTCACGCCGATCGTGACACTGACCGACTCGGTGTTCGCGCTGGTGGTGCATCCTGCTGTGCCGGCGCAAAACGTCAAGGAGTTGATCGATTACATCCGCAAGAATCCCCGCAAGATTGCCTATGGCAGCAACGGCATGGGCGGAACATTCCATCTTGCCACGGAGAATTTCCGCATCGCCGCGGGCGGCAACCTCGAAATCGTGCACGTGCCGTACAAGGGCACCGCACAGGTCATGGGTGACATGGCGAGCGGCCAGATCCAGATGGCCTTCACCTCGGTGACCGGCGCGGTGCCTTTTCAGAAGCAGGACAAGCTGCGCATCCTCGCGGTGCTGGAGGATGAGCGCTATGCAGGCCTGCCGGATGTGCCTTCGATCATCGACACCTTGCCGAATTACGACAAGCCTGCCGGCTGGTTCATCATTTTCGGCCCGAGCGGCTTGCCGCAACCGATCGTCGCACGCCTGAACACGGAGATGATCAAGGCAATACGCTCACCCGAGGTGCGCGCCAAGATCGAGGCCGCCGGCCTCATGATCGTCGCCGGCACGCCGCAGCAGTCCGCCGCGCGCCTGAAGCGCACGCTGGACAGCTACGGCAACGCCAAAAAGGCCGGTTTTACCTTCAGCGAATAGGCACTTGCCTGAGGGGCGATGGCCATCACGATGGGAGTTGCAGGCTCGCCTTGAGCGCTGCCCTGACCAAGCCATTGCGCGGCGGCGATGACGGCCAGCTTGCTTGCCGCAATAGCCTCAGGGAAGTTCGAGTTCCCGGCACAGCTTGGTGAAAGGCACCACCGTCACCTTTCCGGTTTCATAGTGCCTTTCCCCGAGATGCGTCTGGTAGAAGCGTGGAATCGGCGTTCTCTCCGCGAAATAATGCAGCGCCGGTCCGATTGCCTTTTCTCTCGACTTGCATTCGACGGCAAAAACCGGTTTGCGGTCTTTCAGGACGACAAAATCGACCTCGCGCCTGTCGGTGTCCTGCAGATAGCGAAGCTCCATGACATGGCCCTGCGTGTCTTCGATCCAATGGCAGTACTTGAGCAGTTGTGACGCGACCATATTCTCGAAACGCGGGCCCTCGCCCTCGACGCTGGACCAGTCCCAAAGGTAAAGCTTCCTTTGCTTTTTCACCGCGCGCACGCGAGGCCCCCCGTAGGGAGAAATGCGAAAGCAGACATAGAGATTTTCGAGGATCTGCAGCCAGCGCTCTGCCGTCTTGTGGTCGATCTGGAGATCTTCGCGCAGGCCCTTGACCGAAAGCGGCGCTCCCACTTTCGAGGGCAGCATATCGGTCAGATGCTCGATCAAGCTGATCTCGCGGACGTGTTCCAGATCGCGCAGGTCCTCGCGAACCACGCGTGAAATCCGGTCCCGGCGCCAGATGCGATGCTCCGCCTCGTTCTGAGCGAACAGCGGTTCCGGAAAGCCGCCGAATTTCAGCAGCAACGGCTCTCCGGCCGGAAACTTCGCTTTCCTCAGCCGCGGTGGGACACCGGGGTGATCCCAGTTGAGATAGGCCGGGTGCGTTTCATCCGCGTTCTTGCCCAGAAACCCAAGGGCGAAGGTGGTCTTGCCGACCTGGCGCGGACCGCCGACGAACACCCCTTCTGCTTACGCAGTTTCTAGTGTGTTGCATCCACCGGTTGAATCCGCAACCTATTCCTGCTGCGGAATTCGCGCGTCCTTTACTACCTTCGCAAATTTCGCAACCTCTGCCTTGAAGAACGCTTCAAACTGCTGCGGGGTGCTGGCGACCGTGTCCTGGGCCAACGCTGTCAGCTTCTGCTGAACATCCGGGCTTTTCAACGCCCTGGCCGTTTCGCGCTGGATCGCGTCAGCGATGTTTCTTGGCGTCTTCGCGGGAACAAAGAAGCCCTGCCAGGAGCTCGATTCGAATCCGGGAATGGCCTCGGCAATGGTCGGCACGTCCGGTAGTGCCGCCACCCGGCGCGCGCTGCCGACAGCAACGGCTCGTAGCTTGCCCGCGTTTACCAAGGCAAGCGCCGTCGATATCGGCACGATGGCGACATCGATCTGCCCGCCCATCAGGGCGGCATTCAGCGGGGCGTCACCTTGATATGGAACTGCCACGATGTCGATGCTCGCCGAGAGCTTGAGCAACTCCATGGTGAGGTGCAGGGGATTGCCAATGCCGGTCATTCCATAATTGAGACTTCCTGGCTTGGCTTTCGCGGCCGCGATCAGCTGCCCGACAGTCGTCGCTTGCACGTTGGGCCCGACAACCATCAACACGTGAGAGGCAACCAGCTGGGTGACGGGAAGGAAGTCATTGACTGCGTCGAACGGCAACCGCTTGTAGGTAGCAGGGCTGATCGCATGGCCGGTGGTGGTCAGGAGAACGGTGTAGCCGTCCGGCGCCGCTTTCGCAACGACGTCCGTGCCAAGATTGCCGCCTGCACCCGGCCGATTTTCGATGATCACTGGCTGGCCAAATCCGTCGGCAAGCCGGGCGCCCGTCAGCCGCGCAATCGTGTCGACGGCTCCGCCAGGCGGAAACGGTACGACCACGCGCACCGGCTTGGAGGGATAAGACTGCGCAACGACATCGAGAGGACCCATTGCGATCGCACCAACCACCAACAGCACTGTGCATCTGGGAAATAAGCGATTCATAAAGTTCTCCTCCTCAGACTGATAGTCAAATTGAACCCGAGCTGAACGTATGGCGGCAGCTAAAGTTCTCGAATGGGCCATGTTTTGGACTTTTGAAAAGCGCACATCCGTTATTAGATTCAATCCGGTGTGTTCAGCGATGCCCAAATCCGGGTTTACTGGGTAACCAATCGAGATTCGTTCGCAATCTCCGCGCGCTAGGGGACGACGGCGGCGCAATTCTCGCCGGAAACGCCGGCGCTCTCATCAACTTGAATTAAGCTTATTAGCGGAAACCAAAATGGGGTCAATCAGCTTCAGTCATGTGGGCTTTCACGTTCGCGACATCGCGGTCATGGAGCGCTTCTATACCGGGTTGCTCGGTTTGACGGTTACCGACCGTGGGCCGCTGGACACGCCACTCGGGCGATTACCCTTTGTCTTTACCAGTTCAACGCCGCGCGAACACCATCAGGTGGTACTTGCCGGCGGTCGTCCGGACGAGGTTTCGTTTAACGTGATCAATCAGATTTCCTTTCGCATGGAGGATTTCGCCACGCTGCGCGCGCTGCAGCAAAGACTTCCACAGTTCGGCGTTGAGTCGTTGCGGCCGGTCACGCATGGCAATGCCATATCGCTTTATTTCCCCGATCCCGAGGGCAATCGTATCGAGTGCTTCTGCGATACCCCCTGGTATGTGGACCAGCCCATGGTGATTGCGTGGG